>CAILMU010000172.1 GCA_903835325.1 uncultured Microcaldota archaeon
AGCCATCTGTGGTAACACTGGCGGGATGGGCAGCTACTCGAGCGGGGCAAGACTGCCATTCATGGAGGAGCGGGACCTGGAAGAGGGCAAGAAGATACTCCAGGATGTCGTTTTGGCCTTGAAGAAGGAAGGCGCGCCGTTCAAGGGAGTGCTCTACGGCCAGTTCATGGCTACCAAGGACGGCATAAAAGTGATTGAGTTCAACGCGCGCTTCGGAGACCCTGAAGCCATGAACGTGCTATCCCTGCTGGAAGGGTCCCTCTCGCAGGCATTCATGTCGATGGCGAGCGGAAAGCTGAAGGCGCCAAAATTCTCGGATGAATGCACTGTAGTGAAATACCTTGTTCCTGACGGCTACCCTGAAAAACCCCTAAAAGACGCGCGGGTCGAAGTCGATGCGAAATCGATTGGTTCCATGGGAGCGAGGGTCTACTACGCATCCGTCTACGAGAAAGACGGCTCAATCTTCACCTCGTCCTCGCGCGCCTTCGGTATATTGGGCAAGGGAGAGACGCTCGAAGAAGCTGAGAGGATAGCCGAGAAAGCCTGCGGTTTCATCACCGGGCCCCTTTGGCACAGGAAGGATATCGGGACTAAAGCGCTCATCGAGAGAAGGGTCGGCCATATGAAAGAGCTGCGAGGCTAGCATCGGCAGACACGACCATCCCCATCGCGGTTCCATCTGCCTGGCCGGACCGACAACCTTTATAAATCACCTTCGTCTATATCAGAGAATCAGCAAATGTCTCAATCTTAGAGGTGAAAGTGCATGTACGGAGTATCCCCGCAGGCTTATGATCGGGCAATCACGGTTTTCTCGCCAGATGGGCGTCTGTTCCAGGTGGAATACGCCAAAGAGGCGGTGAAAAGAGGAGCGACAGCGGTCGGCGTGACAGCCAAAGACGGCGTAGCGCTCGTCGCCTTCAAATCCATCCACTCGAAGCTGGTGGTGCCGGATTCATTGAAGAAGATTTTCCAGGTCGATTCGCACATCTGTGTCACAGCAAGCGGCTTGATAGCCGATGCCCGCAGGCTCGTGGACACTGCGAGGATAGAATCCCAGAAGCACAGGATAACCTACAACGAGGCCCCTGCGGTGGATTCGATAGCAAGGAGCGTCTGCGACCTCATGCAGCTCTACACCCAGTATGGCGGAATCAGGCCCTTCGGTGTGTCCCTGCTGATAGCAGGAGTAGACAGCCAGGGGCCGAAGCTCTTCGAAGCCGAACCGAGCGGAGCAATGACGGCATACCGTGCGGATTCCATAGGCACGAACAAGAAAGAGGTCGACGAGCTCCTGGAGAAAGGCTACAAGGACACGCTCGTCCTGGATGATGCCATCAAGCTGGCGATAGAAGCCATCAAGGCGACCCAGGATGAGAAGCTCCTGTCCGAGAACGTCGAGATATCCTATGTCACGACCAAAGGGCGCAAAAGCATCAGCCTCACCGACAGGGAGATAGCTCGGCATCTGAAGGGCTGAAAAAACAAGGATTGTTTTTCTTATCTATTGAAAAAATCGGCCGAGAGTACTGCCGGCTTTAGCCGAGCAGGTGAATCGGCCCATTATTTTTCTTTAAATTTCTAATTCTTAGCGTTAAAATAAGCTTTAGCAGCGGGCGCG
>CAILMU010000173.1 GCA_903835325.1 uncultured Microcaldota archaeon
GTAAGACCTCAGAGCAGATCTGAATGCAGGAGGAAGGATTTGAACCTTCGAAGGCACTAAGCCAGCAGATTTCCCAGATCACGATCGATTTGAGAACGAACGCGAACATTTATAGCGAGTTTACCTAACGTTTTTTTCCGGGGTTTTTTTCGGGGAAAGGCGTAAGTAAAAAAGCCTCTTGAGTCTGGCGCGTTTGACCGCTTCGCTACTCCTGCGTATGAACACCTGATGCCCTAAGAAGGGCATCGCCAGGACAGCGAAGCACAAAAAGCTCGCTTTTTGACCGCTTCGCTACTCCTGCGCACGAATATCTGATGCCCCGAAGAGGAGCATCGCCAGGAGTTGCGAGAGACGACTCGCAGGTCGGCATCGTCGCTACTCCTGCACTAATAGAAAGTATTGATTGAACGGTTAGCTCTTTATTCCTTTTTATCAAAGCTACTCTCATGGAAACCGAGAAAGCCATCCTTGGAAGGCGTTCTGTCCGCTCATATCTGGATAAACCTATACCAGAAGAAGTCGTCAACCAGCTCCTCAAGGCCGGAGCCATGGCACCATCCGCTATGGATGCCCAGCCCTGCCGTTACATCGTGCTGAGCGACAAATCTAAGATAATCGACCTCTCTGGCAAGGTGAAAGCGAAATTGGGGGGGCTCGGAGCAGGCATGAGATTCGCCGAGATGATGAAGGTGAAAGAGGATGTCATATTCTACGGCGCTCCCCTGGTCATCCTAATCGTCGCGGAGAAAGGCGAATGGGCGCCTATCGATTGCTCGTTGGCTGCCCAGAACATGATGCTCCGTGGCTACGATCTGGGCTTGGGGAGCTGCTTCATAGGTTTCGCCAGGATGCTCAACCAGGACAAGGAGGCGCTTTCTTCAATCGGCATCAAGGAATCGCAGGAAATCATCTGCCCGCTCATCTTCGGCTATCCGAAATCATGGCCGCACGCTAAAAACAGGGAAGCGAAAGTGCAGAAAATGATAGAATAAGAAGAAGGAGAGGCATCGATACTAATCAATCTAGTACTCGAGCACTACCTTGCCTTTCTTTATCTTAGCGACGCACGGGAGGCGGTCTGCCGGGTCTGTGCCGAATGTCGCCAAGCCGGAGGCTTCAACGTCATCCGGCTTCTCGAGGTTCTCCATTCCGGATACCACCTTGCATTTGCAGGAGCCGCAGCTTCCTGATTTGCATGCGAACATGATAGTGCATTTGCCATCCAGGTCCACGAGGAGCGAGTTGTCCGGCACCTTCACTGTCTTAGCGTCATTCTTGATTTCAACTTCTGCCATGGGAATCACTTTCATTTAGGAATATCCAGCAACAATTTTAACCTATTCTCATTTCCTCGCTATTACGAGATACGCTGTGTGCATCAGCCCGAAATGGGCCGGCCGGAAGCCGAAATCCCTGACCTCGTATTCGCGGACCATGCCTTCTATCGTGAAGACTTCGGAAAAAAGTTTCAACGATACCAGGTGCAACAGCTTCGCCTGCTCGGAATGCAGGCAGTGCGCGGCAAGATACCCCCCTTTCTTTAGAGCCTTGCTTGCTGTCTCAGCCATCGCATCGGCTTCAGCTATATCGACAAATACAAGGTCGTATGTCCCATCCTCTTCGTTTATGCCCCTGAGGACATCCTGGTGCTTGAAAACCACATTCTCAAGCCCAGCTTTCTTCACATTCTCTTGGGCTATCTTGAGGAATTCATCGCGTTTCTCGTAGGTTACGACCTCCTTGGCTATGTTCGCGAGTTGGACTGTCATGAACCCAGAGCCGCTGCCAAGCTCTAAGACACGCGATTCCTTGCCGATCCCCGTATATCCGATAATCAGGCCGGCATCCTTGGGCAGGGTCACAGCCGGGCCTCCGCGCCCGAGCTTTCTCAATAGGGTTGGGAAATGGAAATCAGGCTTCTTCATCATAGATATCACATCTGGCGGATTTTTTTCACGCCTTTAACTTCTCCTTGAAATCAGCGAGCTTTTTTCCTAGCTCCGCATCTGCGGTAGCCAGGATCTCAACCGCTAGGATACCCGCGTTCTTGCCCATCCCTATCCCGACGCAAGCAACAGGCACGTTGGGGGGCATCTGGGCGATGGAAAGGAGCGCGTCAAGCCCGCCGAGGGCTGCGCTGATAGGCACGCCGATCACCGGCTTGTTGGTTTTCGAAGCGACGACGCCTGGCAAAGCGGCGCTAAGCCCGGCGATGCAGACAAAGACATCCGCGCTAGATTCACGGACCAGTTTCTCCACCTTCTCCGGATTCCGGTGGGCTGATGCCACTTCGTACTTGTAAGGCACTCCAAAGGCATCCAAAGTAGTCATGACCTGCTTGGCTATCTCCTCATCGCTCTTGCTTCCTGAGATTATGAGCACTTTCTCCATGGATAACGAGTTGCGCTGAACCTTTTTTAATACGTCTGAGCGAATCCATAAACATGGTGAAAGCAGCAGCAATGAAGAAGCGCTATATCGCATTCGAATTCAAGGGCCAGAATCACGGGTCTATGGACAGTGAGAGCCTGAAGCGGGCGATATATGCCGAAGGATTGCGATTCTTCGGAGAATATGGCATGTCTTTTGCAGCAATCAAACTTGTCGAGTATTTCCCCGAGAAGAAAATCGGGCTGATTAGGTGCGAAAGGAGCAAACTGGATGAAGTTCTGGGTTTCCTGGCATTAATAGATTCGCTCAATGGGAAGCAGGCTCGTTTAGTCGCTTTGAGCTCGAGCGGGACCATAAAATCGATTCACGACCGCTTGGATCTGGGGCCGGTCATCCGACCAGAACCCCGCGTTCGATCCAACCCCGCAACCCATTCAAAATAAGGTGCGCATCCTATCTTCACTTCTATCGCGATTATTTCGGGCACTATATATCATCCGCTCGGCTTCTTGAACACTATCTCTATCACATCGCGGTGCTTCAGGGCATGGTCTTTCCCGACCGCCTGCCTTGTCTTTACATCTATGGCCTTGATGAATCCCCTTCCTATATCCGAATGAAGTTTGAACGCGAAATCCAGCGCCGTGGTTCCTGGAGGCATCAGGAAGCAATCAGGCAATACTCTTCCTTCCGAATCCTCTAGTTTACCCACCCCGCCTGGGAAAATCGCGATGTGATGAAGGAAATCGAATACCGCGGAATTCAGGCATTTCTGGACTCCTGTCCCGCCGTATCTGTCGCAGACGGCCTTCATGATATCCATCGCGCCCTTCTGCGCCTCGTTCAGTTCGGTCTTTATCGTGAATGTCTTGTCCCCAGGGATATAATCGATGAATCCGGCTTTCGCAGCGCCCTTGAGCGTTATCTCGGCTTCGGCAGAGCATGCTATGACCAAGTATTCCGGGAATTCCTTCTTCAGCCGGTTATAATTGTCCCAGCCTGTCGAGAGGTCGCATTTGTTCGCTGCTATGATTATAGGTTTGCCAATCTGCCTGATTTTTTTGCACAGGTTCAGCCTCTCCTCTTCGCTCCATTGGTCTATCGGCTTCTCTTCCAATTTAAGCTCTTTCAGCACCCGCGAGATGATATTCCTGTTCATCCCCAACCCGCTGAACTGGTTCGTTATTATCTCCTCGTTCTTCTTCGTGTTCAGTTTCGCTTCGCGGGCCAGTTTTATCCAATTGTTATCCAGGATCCCCTTTATCCAGAAATCCAGCTCCTGCTCGAGGAACCTGACATCGTTGCATGGGTCGTAGCTCCCTACAGCAACTCTTTCCCCGACTTCGTTCGTGGAACCGCTCGCATCCACGATATGGACGAAAACATCCGCCTGGCGAAGGTCGTCAAGGAACTTGTTTCCAAGCCCCTTGCCTTCATGCGCACCAGGGACCAATCCTGCGACATCAAGGAGTTCTACAGGAACGAATCTCCTAGAATTCACGCAGAAACCCGTCCTGGGGTTGCACTGTTTTTCGAAAAACTTGTCCACGCATTCTACTTCGACATATGCGACAGCCCGGTTCGGCTTGATTGTCGTGAACGGCCTGGGCGACCTCTCCACCGGGACTGAAGTGGCTGCCATGAAGAACGTGCTTTTGCCTGTCGATGGTTTTCCGACGATACCGATGAGCATCTTTTTCACTCCGTTCTCTTGAAACCCTTCTCTTTCAGGTAAGCTTCGTTGAGTTTCGAGTATTCCTTGACATTGGTCATGACCCGTTCCTGATGGACCGGGGTCGTCTGCTTCACCGCTTTCCCCGGGACCCCCATCACGACAGAACCATCCTTGATGAACGTGCCTTCTGTCACTACGCTTCCGGCAGCGACCAGGCAGTTCTTGCCTATGCTCGCCCCGCTCAGGATGATAGCTCCCATCCCAATCATGGTGCCCGAACCAATCTTCGCAGAATGGATGATGGCTTGATGGCCGATAACTACGTCATCTCCTATCTCGACTGCACACTCCTTCTCGGTGTGCAGCACGCAGTTGTCCTGGATGCTGACGTTTTTCCCGATTTTTATGGCGTTGATATCTCCTCTTATCGTAGCATTGAACCAGACGCTGGAACCCTCGCTTATCTCGACATCTCCGATGATATCCGCGCTCGGGGCGACGAAGCAGGTTGAAGCGACTTTCGGAGCCTTTCCCCTGAAAGCATAGTTTCCCATAAGATCACTTGAATCTAATGAATTTTCCATCCGCCCTGGTTATACATTATTTCCTCAGTATTACAATACTTTCCCTTGTCCTGACCTTCTGGGGCCTGACATCAGCGATGCGCTCGGCCCCAACCACTATCTCGCTATCAGAAAATCCGATGCGCAACCCTATCTCGGCCAGAAGCTCGTCTACGAGGACGTGCGTCTCGTGTATCACTGAGTTCGAGACCACGATATGCGCCTCGCCACCTGGCCTGAGCACCCTGAACATCTCTGATATCGAGCCTTCCATATCCTTGAAATAAGTACCGATTATCGGGATGCGGAAACCTATCTCGCCGACCTCAGGGGCATCTCACTGCCTTCAGTCAGTCCCCTATCCCCGGTCCTTATGAATGAACGCACCGCCCGCATGCGCATCTCGCTAGCTTCGCTCTTGCTCATGTTCAGAAGGCTTAGTTCAAGACCGTAGATTTTCGAGTAGTCTATATTGTTCAGGTACGGGGGGGATGTGACTACCAGGTCGATGCTCTCTTTCGCCATATCGAGGGCTCTCGCATCCCCCAGGCAAACCTGCGGTACATGGCCGTATACCTGGAACTGCTCCAGCTCCCTGAGCATCCTCTTGACCTTCCTCCGGAATATCTCTTTTGCCGGAAGCGCGCGCTTCTCCTTCTGGATTTTCAGCACCCCGCCATCCTTGAGGATGATGCTGGCCTGGGGGAGGACTGATAGGAGAGCGAGCAGTAGTATGTCGCGGGCCTTGCCTTCCTCCTGCTCGATTGCGTTCCGTATCGCCAATATCTCGTTGTAATTCCGCTTCGGGAAAGCCGCCCGCGCATCGAAAAGCTCGAATTCCCAATCCATATCTATAGGTGCGGGCTCGATTTTCTTTGTGAGGAATGTTTGCACGCCCTCGATATCGCTCTTCTCATAATCCTGTGTTTTGGTTTTCGAGACGAAGACCGCGAGAGGCGATGCGTCCACGCCAACCGATGCGATGCGTGCATATTTCGCGGCAAGCGGGGTGGTTCCTGCCCCGCAGAACGGGTCAAGGATGGTTTCGGGTTTTAGTTCTTGGTTTTTTTCTTTTTTTCGTTCCGAGTAACGTTTTACCGCATACTCCACTATCTCCGGCGCATAGCCTTCCTTGTACCAGAACCAGCCGTGGATGGGTTTCTCCTTGCTTAGCTCGAACGTCATCAGGGGGCCGAGCTCGAGTTTATTTGTTATTTTTATTTCCATTCTTCTCTTCCCTCTTCCTTCCCAGCTCCGCGCCCTCTTTCGAAAGGTCGTCCGCCTCGGTGTTCTTCTCCCTCGGAATGTGCTCGAACTCGACCTCTATCCCGTAGCAGAGGTCCTCCACCTGTTTTTTCAGGGGCCTGAGCTTCGGGTCCTTCACCTTGTATTCGCCGTTCAGCTGTCGAACTATCAGCTGGCTGTCGCTCTTGATATGGACGGATTTGTCGCCCAGGCGATGCGCGGTCTCGAGTGCCCGTATCACCGCTGTGTATTCGGCGATGTTGTTCGTCCCGTCTCCGATATATTCGCTGAGCTCCTCTATCCTGAAACCTTCTCGGTAAAGGACGACTCCGATCCCCATAGGCCCTGGATTGCCCAAAGAAGCCCCATCAGTGTAAGCGATAAGCATGGAATCACAAGCGGAACAGATTGCTATTATTCATAACTGCCTTATGGGATGATTTTTAATATTCTTCCTACTCTCCATTCAATCATGTCATATTCATATCATCCTTTCCCGATCGGGGGCTCATTACGTTCAGCGTTCGGCCTGGCCATCTTCGTGGTCATCCTGTATATCCTCAGGGGCCTGACCGGGAACTATTTCATCCCGGTGTCATTGATTCTCGCAGCCCTTGTCGCTTTGCGCGTCTTCATCTATTTCTTCTTCGCGCACTTCCAGACAGTGACCCTCGAGGACAAGACGTTCGTGTACGCAAGCGGCATACTTTCGCACAAGCAAATCACCCTTCCGTATTCCAAGATAACCGAAGCGAACTTCTCCCAGGGGATACTGGAGCGGCTTCTCGGAGTCGCGATACTGAAGATAGACAGCGCGGGATTCAGCGACTCGCAGATAAGACTCGCAGACATCCGCTACAGCGACGTGCAGAAGACGCTCGAGATGATTAACTCTGGCGGCTCAGCGACAATCGGAGAGAAGAAAACGATTTGATATACGGATTATGGTTCCGGGTGAATTGGAAAAATGCCGAATACCGAAATACTGGACGATTATGTCATTCTCAGGGACAAACCCCTGATACTGAAGCTCAGGAGCCTGGGGGCCGGGGTAGAGGAAGCCGAGGGGACGAAGATAACGATACTCGAAGCGGCCTATTTCGCCGACCGCGGGGTCCTCCCGATGAAGAAGGAGGAGCTCATCGCGCACGCCCTGAAAAAAGACAAACTCGCGAGCGAAAAGTATTTCGTGATAAAATATCTCCGCGACCGGGGCTATATCGTCAGGCCCAGCCTGGACGGCACGCCGTATCTGAGGCTTCACCGCAAAGGATACCGCCCTGGCGAGGATAAGACATACTACCTTATCGAAGTGGTTGGGAAAGACTGGAAGGCATCTAGCGCGGACCTTCTCCCATCGCTAGATACCGCAGGACGCTTAAGGAAAGAACTCGTCTTGGCTATCGTGGACCTTAAAACCGAGAAACCGCTCTTCATCAAGTTCGGGCGGGCGAATTTCGAGTGATGAGCGTCTCGAGGCGGATCAGCCTAATTGAGCCATAATTTTATAAAGTCCACCATCCAATCTTTGTTGAGTACTTTGGTGTCTACTCATGGAAATGGCTCATATCATCGTAGGATTGTTCAGATGGCCGGATGGGGTCTCCAAACCCTCGACCGGAGTCTTGTTCATCAGCGGAAAGCCTGACATAAAGGAACTCCGCAAGCTCGGGTTTATCAATATCGATATCGTCCAAACCGTCACGCCGGAGACAAAACAGCCGGACGAACCGACGTTATATCTATTCGAACGGTTGCCTCAGCCAACACAGCTTCTCGTTGCCAGGCTCAATCAGCCTGAACCCATGAAGAACGCGCCGATCCTCGATGTCGACCCTTACGTCGGCATACCCACAGTCAGCGGAGATGGCGCAAAGAGATACCTCACACCGAAAAACGGCCTATCCGGCAGCGATTTCCCGAAGAAGCGCGATCCAGCACCGCCATCCAACCGCATGTGCGAAAAACCAAAAAAGCCGGACACGCTGCCTCCATCATCCAAAAGGAGAAACCGCCAGGAAAAATAGCTGAACGGATTTCCGAAAATCTCCTACATAACATTTTAACTTCAAGCAGGCAATACCATCAATATGCCTGATCCAAATTCTCTCGGAGTCATCATCACAACAGAAGAATCGCCGTCCACAGCCGAATTCTCTTTCGTCATCAAGAGCTCAGACGTCAAGAAAGGCCAGTATGTCCAGACTGCTCCAGTGATACGCGGATCGGATGCAAAGGGAGCGAATGCGCCAAATTCACGTTCGGATTCCCGTATCTTCGGTTTCGTCTCGGAAATATTCAAGGCAAACCGTTATTTCGAGCGGGCCGAGAGCGTTGCAGAGTTCGAGAAGGGAAGCGGAGTCGGTTCTTCATTTCCAGCAGGGAGCTGGGAATACACGATCGCGCTTGTCAAAGTGCTCGGCTCCTGGAAAGGCGATCGGGGGAGGTTCGAGCGCGTGTTCGTGCCCCCATCCCCGGGCACATCCATCGAGAACGCGGACAACGATATCCTGAGGAGATTCCTGGGTTTCGAGGATAACGGGCTTTTCATCGGTTCCATCCAGCATCATGATGTCCCGGCCAAGATATCCATGACACGGCTCCTCCAGAAGCATTTCGCTATCCTTGCCATGAGCGGTGCTGGAAAATCGCATTTATCCAGCGTGCTTCTGGAAGAACTGCTCGAACGGAAGAAGGAGGACGGACGCATCGCAGTGGTCGTCATAGATATCCATGGCGAATACATCGGTTTCGCGCATGACCCTGTCTTCGGTTCCAGGACTACGATTGTGGATGGAAGCGAGATTGCGATCCCTATCCGGAAAATCAGCCCGGAAACCATGATGGAATGGGTCCCTGATTTATCAGCGCCTCAGCGCGATGTCCTGCGACATGCGATGGCAACATTGAAAGCAGAGAAGAAAGAGAAGGGCGGTTTCTCATTCAAGGAATTGATAGAAGCGATTGATGCGTCCGATGTTTCCAAAGACGAAGTGAAAAGAGCCCTCAAACGCACGTTGTCAGAGCTCCGCCGCTATCGTTTCCTATCCAGGAAAAGCGAGAACCCAAGATTAATCAGCGATGTCAAACCCGGCCACCTCATGATACTGGATTTCAGCACCATAGATTCGCTGCGCAAGAAGCAGATACTAGTAGCCATGATAGCCAGGCGCCTCTTCAACCTGCGAAAGAAGAACAAGATACCTCCTTTCCTCCTGCTGATAGAGGAAGCCCACAATTTCGCGAGGGAGAAAGCCGAAGAGCGCGACGCCGTATCGAAAAGCATAATCGAGACGATAGCGCGCGAAGGGAGGAAATTCGGCGCTTCGCTATGCTTGATCAGCCAAAGGCCAGTGAACCTGAGTACGACGGCCTTATCGCAGTGCAACACACATATCATCCTGCGCGTCACGAACCCGAACGACCTGGACCATATCCAGATGAGTTCTGAAGGGATAGATGCCAGGATAGCGAAAAGCATAACCGGCCTCAAAGTCGGGGAAGCGATAATCGTAGGGGAAGCGGTGAATTACCCTGTTTTCGTCAGCATCCGGGACAGGAAATCCACGAAACGCGAGAAAGGCGCTCCGCTCCACCAGCAGGCGATAGAATTCGAGGAGAGGAAAGAGAAGAAGGAGAAATCGGTCGAAGCGTTCGTCTGACCTGCCTTCTCCGCCCCGAAGTCAGGCTTTTAATCCTTTAAGGAGAATGCAGGCACATGTTCTCAAAGCCTATCCTATTGGTCCTGTTGCTGGCAGCAGCCTCATTCTCGATTTCGGTGCTGGCTCCACAGGCAGTGGAAGTCCAGAACGGCGATACCCTGAACCTCGGCACCATCGGCCCGGGCCAGACGGTATCTATCGTCCTGGACCGGAAGGTGACAGCCGGAGGCATCCACGGGATAGGGGGGCTCTACGACCAGGCGCAGGTCTATGATCTGCCGAAGGGATGGGGCGCTTCCGACAGCAAGCTCTACGAGGATCCCCTGCAGGTCACGATAAGCGCGGCGCCTGATGCCACGGAAGGGCAATACTCCGCCAAAGTGAAAATCATCGATGAGAACAACGGAGAGGGCCTCGGCGAGATCGTCCTCAATATCAAGCTCAATGTGACCTACGACGTCATGAATTTCGATGTGTCGCCCCCGGACATCAAGGTCGGCCCGGGACAGCCTGCGCGTTTCGCGATAACCGTCACGAACAAGGGGTCCACAAGCGATGTTTTCCAGGTGAGCAGCACAGGGGCCAAGAGATGGGAGTTCACGAAGCCCGTATTCGTCCCTGCGCAGAGCTCGAAGACCATCTATTATGAGATAGTCCCCCTGGAGGAGGCGACTTACAAAGCATCCATCAATGTCGTTTCGCTCGCCAGCAAGAAGATAGCCGACCAGAAGAACGTCACCTTGACCGTGCACTCGACACTGCTCGGCGACTACAAGGCCATGAACAACGGGGTCATCATCTTCCCGATATATGAGACGATAACCTACGCGTTCGCAGGGTTCATCTCGAACTTCTACCAATAAAACGGCGAAAAAACGATTTTTCTCATTTTCATTTTCCATTTCCCCTTAAATCCATTGCCCTCCAACATCATCACCGTTCTTTATGGATATCCGCAAGAAGCGCGCGATCCTTTTCATAGTGAAGAAAATCCTCGCAGGCGAGACCGATCTTTACCGCATCAAGCGGGAGGCGGGCAAGAAGCACAGCCTCAGCCAAATGATGACGAATCCCGACATCCTCGCATTCATCCCGAAAAACCGCATGACCGAGCGTATCCGGGCCATGCTCCTCAAGAAGCCGACGAAAACGATATCGGGCATCACCCCCATCGCAGTGATGATCGCACCGCAGGGTTCCTGCCATCACAAGTGCGCATACTGCTCATTCACGGGCCTTGCGGCGAAAAGTTATACCGGATTCGAGCCGGCGGCATTGCGCGCCCGGCAATACTCTTTCGACCCTTTTTTGCAGGCTGGCAACCGGGCAAAGCAGTTCGAGGAAGGAGGCCACCCTGCGGATAAGTGCGAGCTCATAATCATGGGGGGGACTTTCCTCGAGACCCCAAAAGAATACCGCGAATCGTTCATCAAGGGCGTCTATGACGGGCTGAACGGCTCTCGTTCCAAGACCCTTTCCCAAGCGCTCTCAAAAAACGAGAAAGCGCCTCACCGGGCGATTGGTTTGACCATAGAGACCAGGCCCGATGTCTGCAGGCCGTACATCCAGGAAATGCTTTCCTATGGCGCCACGCGCGTGGAGCTCGGGGTCCAGCACGCGGATGATAAGATATACCGGCGCATAAACCGCGGACATGCTGTCAAGGACGTTGTCGATTCGACGCGCGACCTAAAGGATGCATCATTCAAGGTCCTATATCATATCATGCCGGGACTGCCTGGCTCGGGAAAGAAGAAGGATATCTCATTCGTCAAGAAGCTGTTCTCAGACCCGCGCTTCCAGCCGGATATGCTGAAGATATATCCCACATTGGTGATGGAAGATACGCGTCTTGCCGATTGGGTGAAAAAGGGCGAATACGAACCGTATTCAAGCGAGGAAGCTGCCGATGTCATCTCTGAATTCTACAGATGCATCCCGAAATACGTCCGCGTCATGCGCATCCAGCGCGACATCCCGGCCGGGAAGATAGTCGCGGGGGTGAAAAACAGCAACCTCAGGGAGCTGGTGGAAAAATCCATACGAGCGAAAGGAATCGTTCCGAACGAAATCCGATACCGCGAAATCGGATTCTCCAAACAAAAAGGGAAAGATTTTTTGGATTCCTTTTCAATAAAACGCCTCGATTATCCCGCGAGCGGGGGCAAGGAGATATTCTTATCGAGCGAAGATAATCACGGCACTATCGCCGGCTTCGTCCGCCTGAGGCTTCCATCCCGAGGTTCAGTCCCTGAAATAGATCCTGAAACCGCGCTCATCCGCGAGCTCCATGTCTATGGTTCCGAGGTCCCGATACATGGGGTTGGAAGCGTCCAGCACAAAGGTCTCGGGCGTGAGCTGCTGGTTGAAGCAGAATGCATCGCACAGGACGAAGCGGGGCGAAAGCGGATGATAATTATCAGCGGAGTCGGTGTCCGTGATTACTATAGAAAATTCGGATATAAAAGAATGGGGCCGTATATGGGAAAGAGATTTTGAAATCGGAAAGAAAATATGAATATACGGACGACTCAGCATTCTACCCTATCGTGACGCTCAGCGCCTCTTCCTTGTTGAAATCCCTCAATATCTCATCCTGCTCGTTGAGCAAGTCAAGGTATCTCCTCTGGAGGCCGGCGAACTCCTTGTCCTCCTCGTCGCTGAATACCTTTATCTGCCGGACGGCGTTCTTCAGCTGGATGGACCTGTTCAGTTCAACCATCTTCTTCATGTTCTCATCCAGCTTCGACTTCGCATCATCGCTCGGGAGATAGACTATCCGGTTCTGCAATTCGATACGGACTTCGCATCCGTCATCCGCGCACTCCCCCCCTTTCAATTTCGAGCCATCGATCCCGCAAAAGATCCCGCAGCGCCCGAGCGATTTCGCGAATTGAATCAGCAATGCGCTGTCGTTCCCGTCAAGAAACATCTCGGACTCTATCTTCCCTGAGCGTATGGCGCAAACAAGCGCGCTTTTATGGTCTTTTTTCATTTTCGCGAGTATCACCGCGAGCTTAGCTATCTCCATCCGATTCGAGAAGTTGCGCTTCACTATCTCTCCTTTCTCCTTGAGCAGCGAATAAGGGTCCCCGGATCTTGCTTTCATGGATTCCTTTATCTGCTCGCTAGAAAAAGCGTTTATCCGTGCATCATATGCCTTGAGGGCATCATCGCATGGGACCGCTATCTCGATGCCGGCCGTCTTCATCCTGTTGGATATCTCCATGGCATTGGCTGATATCTCTATCATTTCCTTCTCGGTATCCATACCGAAGATTGTCTTCTTGAACGAAAGCTCAGCTTTCTTTTTTTCCAGCTCTAAAAGCCTTGCGATATCGCGTGCTGTTATCTCCATCTGATCCCCTGGTCACCAATATTATACCGCCAATGATTAAAATGATAGCGAGTATCCCGATGCCGACCGAAAGGAGCTGGTAAGCGGAATTCCGGCTGTTTCCAGAAACGGTGTCGGCAGATGAACCGCCTATCACTATGACGCCATTATCCCCTGCGCTGCTCTTGAGCGCATCCTTCATCTCTATATTCTCGGCATCGAGCGCTGATGCGAACCTGAGTATCCGATAAGCGCTCGCGGTCTGGTTCCCGAATGCCAGATAGGACCCCTGGGTCTGGTAGATCCTGCCCCAGAGCGAGGTGCGCTTCTGCGAAAGCAGGATATCTATCCGCGATGATGCATTGAAACCGCTCTGCGCGCTCTCCTTATCCGCGGTCTCCATCTCCCGGACGTACACCGCATCATATATCGCGGCCCCATAATCCCCCTGGCTGTAGGAATCCTGCGCGATGGAAAGCCTGGCGAATGTGTCCTTGGTCGGATCCTGCACCAGGGTCTTTGCCTCTTTCAGCCTGGCCTCGGCGATATTCCTCCATGCGCTTTGGTCCACTTTGTTTCCGCCGGATGGCGCAGAAGCGATCAAAGCCTTTCCCACATCGCACCAGGCGACTCCGTTCATGAGGTCGCGGTAATCCACGAATCTCTGCTCCTTGAGCTCCTCTTTCAGAGGGTCTGTGGAATTGTATTTGTCCATGGCCCATGCTTCGCGCAGGTTCGCGCCGATGAGCCACTCCATGTTGGATTCGTCCATCTGCGGGTATTTCAGGCCAGTCAGGCAGATCCCCAGCTCGCCCTTTTTGCGGGCAAGGTCAGGTTCGCCGTCCAAGACGGCCTGGATGGTCGTAATATCTATGTAATCAAGGAAAGCGCTGTTGGCAGCGCTGAAGAGATACCCGCGGCTGAAAAGCCTCTCCTGCACAAGGTTCTCGTTCTCGTAGAAAGATTTAATCGAGCCGACATCGACGTCATTGCCCGGTCCGGAGATGCCGGCAGTCGAATTCTTCTCAAGGTCCATCATGAACCGGGCCACCTGCCTGAACAGCGCGATATCGGAGTCGTCGTATCGGGGAGGGTCCGGTATCGGAGCCTCTTTGGTCTCTATTCCTTTCTGCTCTATGGTCTTGTTGTCGAGCATGAAGCCCACGACCTGCTCCATGTCGTCGGCCTGCAGGACCGTGATATTGCTCTCTTTCTGCACTCCCTTAAGGAGCAAAAGCTCGAAGATATCCTCGCTCGGGACGATGAAATATTTCGCGCCCTTCACTGCCGCGCCCTTTGCCTTCTCATAGAGCCCTCCCACCGCACCGACGCTTCCATCCGCCCCTATGGTCCCGGTCATTATCGTGTCGTTCCGCATCGTGCGGTTCTCAAGGAGCGCATAGGTCATCGTTGTGAGTGCAGCCCCAGCGCTCGGCCCGTCTATCAGGTCCGTGTCTTGGGAGGCATCGAAGCTGAAGTAGGCATCGCACGTCCGGTTGCTATCCCCTGCCATCAGGTCGGCATAGGCGACCGCGAGATCAAGGGAATCCTGCGTAGCCAAACCTATGTGCGGATTTATCGTGACGAAAACGTTCCCGTTCCCGGGAGCCATGGTCTCCGTCACCTTCACCAGCCCGCCGGATTCTCCCATGACCGCAGGCACATACTGCGAAATGCTTCCGCTGCACGGTTGGGAATACGCGATATGCGCAAGGCTGGATGCCGCAAGAGCAAGCAATAGCAATAACCGGAACATGGAAGACATGCCACACTCTTCTCAAAATAAGTTAATAAACGCATCCTCACATCATATACTGCTATGGATAAGAATCTCGAGCGCAAGCTGGCCGACCTCAGGACCCGCATCAGGAAACTCGACAGCGCGATAGTCGCTTTCTCCGGCGGTGTAGACAGCTCGCTCCTCATGCGCGTATGCCGCGACGAACTCGGCGACAAGGCGGTCGCGGTCACAGCTTTCGCAGGCGATTACCCTTCCTCGGAATTGTCCCTAGCAAGGCGGATAGCCAAAGTCATGGGCGCCAAGCACCTGATGCATAAGATGAGCCCGCGTCCGAGGAACGGCGGGGCCCCGTGCAAAGGGAAGGTCTTCACCTCGCTCAAGGATCTGGCGGCGCATATGAAGATGAAGAATGTCCTCGACGGCTCGCACCGCGATGACGCATCAGAGAATGGGTTCAGCTTCGTCGCTGCCCGCGCTGCCGGCGTCCGGAGCCCTCTCCTGGAAGCCGGCCTTTCCAAAGCCGAGGTGCGCCTCTTGGCCAAGGAGCTCGGCCTCCCGAACTGGGACAGGCCCTCGTCCGGATGCTCCGGCGAGCTCGATGCATCGCTCCAGGAGATAAAGGCAGGCTCGGGCTTCAAGATGCTCCAGGCAGCGAAAAGATACCTGAAATCCACGATCAAGGTCAAGCTGCCGATACTCTGCAAGA
The DNA here is from genome assembly GCA_903835325.1 of uncultured Microcaldota archaeon. Classification (GTDB taxonomy): domain Archaea; phylum Micrarchaeota; class Micrarchaeia; order Anstonellales; family Bilamarchaeaceae; genus Bilamarchaeum. Next base: position 15,321 of record CAILMU010000173.1, read on the forward strand.
CCGGGAAGAAGCTCAAAATCGTCCTCAGCAAGGAAGACATGGTGAAGGTCGCCCGCAAGATAGACGCTGTCCGCAAAAGGATGAAAACGCTCGGTTTCAACGACGTCATGCTCTGCCTGGCGAAATGATATACCCGGCGGATCGCTATCGGCTGCATGCCCCCCGCGCTTCCCTTCGCGCTTCGTTATTAATCTTTTTCTTCCAATATCAAAATCATGGAATTCGACACGCTTCTTTCGGCCCGGCACTCTGTCCGGGATTACTTGGATACGAAGATAGACGGCGCGAAGCTCCGCAAGATAATCCAGCAGGCCATGAGCGCGCCTTCAGCAGGGAACCTCCAGGCTTATAGGATATACCTGGTCCATGGCGAGAGAGCGCGGGAGGAGATGCTGGCGGCGACAGATTTCCAGGAGAGCGTGCGCAAGGCCGCGATGCTGATTGTCTTCAGTGCGGACCAGAAGCGCTCTGAATCGAAATACCACGAGCGCGGGCATGAGCTCTACTCCTTCCAGGATGCGACGATAGCGGCTGCATATTGCCAGCTCGCGGCCGTGAACGAAGGACTGGGCGTCGTATGGGTCGGCGGGTTCGAGCCCCTGGAAGTGGCGAGGATAGTGGATGCCAAATCCTACGAGGTGCCGGTAGCGATTTTAGCGCTCGGATATCCGAACGAAGAAGGGGAGGCCACAGGAAGACGGCCTCTCAAGGAGATCGTGAAAGAGGTTTAAGCGTCAGAATCGGAGAAGTGATCGCTATGGCTGGTCTGGAACCAAAAAAGCGCGCGAAGAAAGATTTGGACAAGCTCGCGAAGATAATCTCCATATTCCGCTCGCTCGGCCTCGATAAAAAATACCCCAAAGTCCTCGAATACGCCGAGAATTATGGGAAAGACGCGAAGCATTTTTTTGATAAGGGCGACTATTTCTCCAGTTTCGGTGCAGCGAACTACGCCTATGGATATATCGATGCCGTCCTATTGATAGAAGGGAAGAAGGACGAGCATATTCTTTAGGATTTAGGTTGGCAAATCGGTATTTTCGATACCTTTTTATACACTTTTAGACACTATAATATCATGGCAGCCACTCAAAATCCTCAGAATAATGGAAAACAGGTTCAACCGGCAGACCTGGCGGTAAGAAAAAGCGACCCGAACCAATTATCAAACGGCAAGAGCGCGCCCCTTGAGAAAGCGCCAGGCGCAGACCTTTCGAAACTGAAGACGCACAACGGTTTTCCGGTGTTGACCATGGCTGCGTTCCAGGCGCTTTATTCGTGCCAATCCCATCCGGGAGAGGTGCAGACATTCGATTTCCGAGGCTACGTCGAAGATGAGACGGGGAAGCTGATGTACATGGATGTCCTTGCCACCAACGGGCTGCGAGGCGGGATTCATGTCGGTATAGACGGCACAACCAGCTATGACGACATATCCAGCAAATGAAGCATGAGATCTCCAAATGACGTGGGGGAATATGTGGTCTATATCACCGTCCCGCCAGAAGTCCAGAAGAAGGAATGCGTATATTGCGCATGCGATGATTGCCAAGCTGTGCCTTCCTCGGGTGAAGAAAATGATTATCCTTCAGAAGATGACATCGAGAACTACCAGTCTGAGAAAGGTTATATCGTTTCTAGGCTCTGCACGTGCCCTGAGGATGTAGAAGATGCCCGCAAAGTCATCTCGATTTTGAATGTCGCGATAACCCAATATATCGAGAGAGGCAAGCCCCTGGACAAGCTCAGGGATTTCATTTATGGCGCCGAATCCCATATCCTTTCCAGGACCGAGTATGCGCATCCGGACACGCTTCTCGAAGAGAGCCCAGCCACATTCTGGGACAGGTTCATGAGAGGGTTCTGAACCGAATATTCTGTGATAAATAATGGAAAAAGAAGTATTTATAAACTGTTTCTGGCTAATATTTTCCTATGGCAGGACAAAAACTAGGCTTCAATTCTAGGATAATAGAACCCATCCAAAAAAACAATCTCCGCGATTATATCGATTCAAGGGACACCATCCAGTTCAATCGCAAGCTGCTTTTTCCCGACCCGGATATCGACACAATCAAATGCGTCGATGCCCCGCCCCCGTCTTCTCTCAAGAGATACGTGGCGCCGAAAATCAAGGTCCCGGAGCCATCCGGAGAGGAAATGCTTAAGCTTGCAAGCGCCTGTGATAACAGCTCAGACGGCCTGATAACCCTATATAAGGCTAAGGTCCAGCTGATGGTCTCGCGGATGACAGTTGAAGGCATGCCGCATATCCCCAGCGAAGTGGCCTCGCAGATAGTCCAAGCGGTCACAAATGAGGATTCGATGGCGGGCGCGAAACCGCTGACAGAGCGCATCAAAGAGAAAGCGAGGGAAGCCATCGTAAGCAGGCTCAAGGCGCACCTACTGCCGTTGAAGTATATATACGACCCGGGACCGGATTCGTTGTCTGATTATGTCGCTGACAGGAGAATGGGGATAGGAGCGGAAAATGGGCGGAGAAGGAGCCTTTCAGACTCCTTCGCAGTCTCGATGGCCGGAACCGGAAAAGACGACGGCAAATCAATAAGCGTTTCAAAAATGACGTGGTGGACTGCCGATGATGCCGAACAGAAAAAGACCTGAGGGGCTGTGATGATGTTGGATTCCTCAAAGAAACAATTGCGATTATCAACTGACGAACGCCTGATGGGCCCTGCGCAAATCCGGCCTAGTGTGTATTCGCCCAGCCCAAGGGATGCACTTAGCGGAAAGAATCCTTTGCACGAACCCATCGTCCCGATGCTCATATTGACGCCGGAGCAGTCTCTTGCTCTAACGGCGCCCGGCCAAACGGCCGAAGATTACTACAAAGAAAAAGCAAGGGCCGTGATCGGGCTCTATGAGCAAATAGGTTTCGGTCTCGACATGCTTGCCATCCAGAAGATAGTTTCGAACCCGATATACGAAGGCACACTGGAAGACCGGGTGCACCGAGCCGTGGATTTGCACGAACGGATACGTACCCTTTGGCAGGGATTAGAGAAGATAGTCAAGACCGTTCCAATCAATGATGCCTCATCCAAAGCAGACTCGAAGAGCGTAAGCCCGAAAGACGCTATTCATCACATTTTAGGGTATCCTAGTAGATACGACCAGATATGGGATCCCGACAAGTATTTCTGAAGGGATGGGCATCCTTTTATCCTCTTTTCTCCTACCTACCTTTCGATGCAGCGCAAGAAATCGCTCGGCCAGTGCTTCCTCGAGGACAGGAACATCCTCAGGCTAGAAGCGAAATTAGCAGACCCGGAAGGTAAAATAATCCTCGAAATAGGCCCTGGCGATGGGAGGCTGACCGAAGCCCTCCTCGAGCGCAGACCCAAAAAAATAATCGCGGTCGAGAAAGACGCACGCTTCGCAACGGTTTTGAAGGAGAAGTTTTCGGGACGAGACGATATTGATATTGTTGAGTCGGATTTTTTGGAAATGGAATTGCCCGAGCGCGTCGA
>CAILMU010000174.1 GCA_903835325.1 uncultured Microcaldota archaeon
CGACGGGTATCTTGTTTTGTTTCGCGATTTCAATCGCCGGCGCATCGGGTTTGTTGCTTATCAGAACTTTTATCTCGGCGTCGCACCGCCCTGCCGATATGGCATCCTGGATGGCTTTGAAGTTGCTTCCGCGCCCGGAAGCGAGGATTCCGACCGTTACCTTTCCCATATCCATTTGATTGATAGATAGCATTTAAATCCTGAGACGCGGATACGCCCTGCATGGCATCCAAATACGACCCCATGATGGTGCCGGATGTGGACCACCCTATCCTGATAGAAGATAGGATAAGCGGTCTGCGCAAAGATGTCGAGGCGCGCTGCGTGGCGCTTCTCCATAGGATAAGGGAGCTCGGGCCCACGAGCAAGGGAAGGCATACCCTGAGGCTGAAGGCATACGAGGAGAAGACTCTGCGCATCAAGCAGGCGCAGACGGACACCTACAGCATACACGAGCTTCACGGGCTCCTGAAGGAATCCGATACGATCTCGGAAGAGGTCGAGCGTCTGGCAAAAGGGGGATTTTGAACCTGAAGAGCGGTGCGTTTGCGCACCTTCCAGGATTCGCGATGCCGGTTGTTGGAGAAAACATCATCGATACCGGAAGCGTGCATTTGGAAAACGTAGTCAGCGACGGATATCAGTGCTCCGGAGATTTCGAGGTCAAAAACCTCGAATATTTGAGTTCGGATCGCCGAACTCAAAGAGGGAAGAAAACCGGGATTCTGGAGAAAACAATAGGTATTTATAGACGAATTGTTATAATATATAATACTTAGTGTTTATTGGTGAAAATGGATGTTAAGCTTCATCATCCCGACCCTGAACGAGGAGGATACGATACAAACGCTCCTCGAGAACCTTGCGCCCCAGCTCAGCAAGGACGATGAGATAATCATCGTGGACAGCTTCAGCAAGGACAGGACGGTGGATATCGCCCAGGACCTAGGGGCCAAGGTCCTGATGCAGCCAAAGAACGGGATAGGCCTTGCCAAGACCGCGGGGGCCAGAAGCGCCAAGAACGACATCTTCGTCTTCTTAGATGCGGACTGCATCCTCTCGCCGGATTTCGCGGACACGGTGAAGAGGCATTTCTCCGACCCCAAAGTGAAGGCCGTCGGGGGTTACGGAGTATATAGCTCGGATTCGGCGATCTGGAGAGGCATCTACAACATCTATGCGTATTCAGTCTTCCAGGGAGCGAGGGCATATCATCTGGTCACAGGGAAGTTCTGGATGGCTGCCAACAATGTCGCGTACAAGAGGGACCTTTTCTTCAGCGTGGGAGGCTACAGGTCCGTCATCTGCGAGGACACGGACATGATGAGGAGGCTCGCACCGTCCAGGGATGTCAGATACGAGCCGAAGATGAAATTGAGTCTGTCCGACCGCAGGTTCAAGGAGAAAGGGTTCTTCAGGACAATCGGGCTCTGGGGCTGGAGCAACATAGCCGCCACTTTCGGGAAAGGATTGAGCACGGACGGATATCGCGACTAGATTCCGATAATAATCTGATATTCCAAATTTATTCTATCTTCCATCTTATCCCGGAGCCGGCTTTATCCTCCAATATGACGCCTATCTCCTTGAGCCTGGCCCTTATCATGTCGGAGCGGGCGAAATCTTTCTTCTTCCTCGCTTCGTCGCGCATCGAGATGATGAGACTTATCGCTTTTTCCGGGTCGTCAACAGCCCCGGATGAACCGAGCTCCCCCAGCAATTTCTGCAAAGGCTCGAGCTTGCCATCTAAAGCG
>CAILMU010000175.1 GCA_903835325.1 uncultured Microcaldota archaeon
CATACCAGCCTGTAACCGAGGCTTTTCGCGAGATTCCCGCCAAGCGTGTTCTTCCCGCTCCCAGTGAGCCCTCCTACCGCGATTATCATGGATTCCACCCTTCGGTTTTCTCGGTTTTTTCCGCTGCATTTCCGGCTGCGGCTTTATTCCTGTTGATGACTGCCATGCCTAAGGCGAACCCGAGGTTCGCGATGAGCGAGATGAATATGAACCACCAATAAGCCTGGTAGATGCGTTGCACGTTGGTGAATATGAGCGGGATGGTGAACGGCAGATCGACATAGAAGACCGTGCCGTTGTCAAGGACAGCGACAGCGCTCACAGCGTTCATATCGAACGCATAGAGCTTCACAATCTCTCCGGGATTGTACTCGCGCTTGTCTGTGCTGGCCGACACCTGCTCGCCCTTCATTGCATCGGTGTAATTGTCATGTATCGGTCCCGGGCCGACCACGAAGAACGTTGAGTTGCGCCCGCTTCGCCTCCTCCGCTGTTATATGTTATAGCCGTGAACTGCCACTTGCCCATGGTGGAATTAGTTGGAAGCGTGAAGCAGGCCGAGTAGATGCCGTCACCGGCTTTCAGGTCGCATCCCTTCCCGTCATCGCTCATGTTGAGGCGCAAATCATCCTTGGTTGACGGGTCGAGCTGCCCAACGGCCCAGGTTATCAAGAGAAATATCCCGAGGATGATGAACATCGGCTTGAACTGCGAGAACATGACCTTGTTCATCTGGGGCAGGAAATCCATCTGCTCCTGCATTATTTTGTCCATCTTGGCCTTGTCGTTCCTCTTCTTGGCGTCGTCGAACTCCTTGTTGAGCCGTTTCGAATCGGCCTGCATGTCGGCCATCGCCTTCTTGTCTATCATCCTGTCCTGGATGACTTTGGCGATTGCCACATAGATGAGGGATACGACTGTGACTATAGCTATATATGACTCGAAGACCATTGCGGTATAGAATGATTACGAACGATTAAATACCTTTGTCGGCCCTTCTCTCTCATATGGCAGACGATCTGGATGCCGAAACGAAACTCAAGATATATACCCTGATCCTGAGCCGGTATAAAGATACCATCAACCAGAATGAGTCGCGTTCGATATCCGAGATACGGCAGAAGGTCTCGCCTTACGGCGAATATATCAAGAAGCTCCGCGACCGCCTGCTCTACGATCTGGTTCCCTACGACCCAGAGCGCTCATTCCTCACAGCGGCAGAACGCTCTATCGCATATATACGCGGCGTCCGGACCTGCGAGTTCGCATTCAATTTCTGGATGAGCTTCGAAGAGATGGAATCCCTCAAGATCGCAAGCGCCCTCGACAAGGCCATGCTTTTCACCGCGCTTCTGCGGGCGATAGGTTCGGAGGATGCCCGGGTGCTGGTCACAAAAAAAGGCAAGGTGTTCGTGCGCTACGGATGGAAAGGCATCGTGTACCTCTTCAACCCCCAGAGCGACACGCTCTCATCCGGCGGGGATTCGCTCGGCCTGTTTTCTGACGATCCGCTCGCCTACTCGTTCAATGACTTGGCATATGATAATTTCGAAGACGAGGATTAAGCTTTGTGCATCTATGCGGGGATTTCTGTAAATTCGCTACGACCAATATCATATTCAGACGATTGTCGGAGCACCCCTCTGTCGATTGTCCGTTAAATCTGTGGCGGAAGGTCGTAATCTGTCTGGGGCAATCAATAACATTTATAAATATACTTTGAATACGCTTGTCCACAATAAAACAGTCCCGGCACTGCCGGGAAGGGTTTCGAAACCAAAAAAAATTGAGGTGAACAAATGAAAGTGAATCTGAGGAAAGTCGGTGCGATTGTCGCCGGTGCGGCGATTCTCGCGAGTTCAGCGGCGTTCGCCGGGCTTATGTTCGGCTCAACGACGCTGGTCGACAGCAACGGAGCCCCTGTGGCGAAGGTTGTTGTCGGAAGCAATGCAGCGCCATCCGATGCCATCGCGGCAGCGATGATCGCGGGCAAGATAGGAAGCGAAGCCTACAAGAGCCAGACGCTAACAGCGCA
>CAILMU010000176.1 GCA_903835325.1 uncultured Microcaldota archaeon
CAGAATAGGTTGTATCTCATGCGGGAAGCTGAACCCGCGCGGCGGTCCATAGAACGGCTCGAGCGGCTGCGGCCCCGCTTTCATTGCCAGGCTGAAGCCATAGTCCCGTGCTGGAGGAGCGGTGTTCTTGTGCTCATGGCAGCCGACGCAGGCGGCGTACTCGCCGGGTTGCAGCGTGCTCCAACTGCGCATCGTTTGCACCGCGCAACCACGTTCATCCAGCGCCTGGAAATACACCGGCTTGCGCGCCGGCACCGATGCCGGCATTGTTGACGAGGATATCGATCCTGCCGTACTTATCGACGCACCTCTCAGTGAGAGCACGGCAGTCAGCATTCCTTGTAATATCCGCCTCGAATGCGAGGGCCTCCCCGCCTTCTCGATCGATCATCTCCTTCGTCTGCAGGGCCGAATCGAGCCGGCAGTCGGCGAGGAGCACCTTTGCGCCCTCCCTCGCAAAGAGGAGCGAGATGGCCCGCCCGTTGCCTATGGTGTCTCCTGCGGTCTGGCCCGCTCCCACAACAATCGCCACCTTGGATTCTAGACGCTTCCCCATCTCTCTCCCCCCTCCCTTCTCCACCGCATTTCCGATGCCGTTACGAAAAGTTTTCTCCTGTGCGATCATACGGCAAGCTCCACGATGTCCCCGTCTTTAAGGACATACTCCCTCTGTATCATTTGCCCGTCCCGGACCGACTTGCCCCAGATTCGGGCATACTTCAGCTTGTTTACGAAATCGTTGTGAATCTTCCCCGCCAGATCGTCGAGCGTGCTCCCTTCGGAGATGATGAACGGCGTTGTCTTATCCGCCTCCTTGCCGGGACGTTTCGTGTAAACCCGGATGATTTCCGCGAGGTGAAAAAGCATCTCGATAAAGGCCATGATATTCTGACCGGTGCGGGTGGAGATACCAATCGAGGGCAGCCTGGTTCCCGACAGTTCGAGAAAGATATCGAGATACTCACGGTCCTCCGGCCTATCCATCTTGTTGGCGGCGACGAGCATCTTCCTGATGGCGGGGGGCTTCTTCAGATCACCGGGCACAGCGCATGCCTGGGAGAAGATCCGGACGCCGTGGAGCAAATCGAGGGTTTCCTCGAGCTGTTCCACGGGATCGGAGAAAAGATCAACGAGGATGACGACCATATCGGCGCGCCGGATGAGGTCAGTCAGAGCGGGCTCCAGATACTCCCTCGTCATGGGTGGGGTGTCGATGAGCTGGAACTGGATATTCTCGTAAGGGGCCATCCCCGGCGTGGGTTTGTGCGTCGAATGGGGAAAATCCGCCACTTCCGGAGAGGCATTAGTGATCAACCTGACGAGGGATGATTTGCCGGTGTTCGGAGGGCCGATGATGGGGACCTGGGCCGCCCCTTCCCTGTCGATGCTGTAGGCCGTCTTCTGCTTGGCGCCCCCCTTCCTGACACGAGCCTGCTCTCTGAACTTGGATATCCGCTCGCGAAGCATGGCCTTAAGCTTGTCCGTGCCCTTGTGCTTGGGCATGACGGCAAGCATCTCTTCCAAGGCTTCGATCTTCTCTTCCGGCGTCTTCGCCTCGCGGAACCGCTGCTCCGCCGAAAAGTAATCGGGAGGTAGATTCGCTGGCATGCTACCCTCTTCTCACCCGTATTCCTCGTGGCTGAGAATAGGAGAAACGCTTCCATGTGTCAAGGACAGAGGGTTTCCGGTAGCCTTTCGCCTATTCGATAATAATAGGCTTTCTCGATTTCTCAGCCTTCAGACATTCATGATTCTGTATCAGATAATCGATAGCCCGTTTGAAATAGGTGTCATAATCCGCGGCAAAGACCTTCGCATCCAGATCGATCTCTCTTATCCTTTCGCACCACGAGAGCCTGAAGTCGTCGTCATGAATGAGTCTCAGTATCAAATCGACGTATTCGTCGTCATTCGTGGCGATGAGACCTTCCAGTCCCACAATCTTCAGCCACTGTGACGCGGCCCTGTTGTACCACTTCCGCCCCTCCCGCGTGACGACAGGCTTCCTTAAGTACAGGGAATCGATTATCGTGTTGCATCCGCCGAAGGGATAGGAATCTATGGATATATCCCCCTCCTCCATGAGCGCCATGTATTCCTGGTATTTCTTATCGGGGATCACGTCGATATTATCCCGTCCCAGAAGCGAGGCCAGTTCGTTTCTGAAGGCCAGATAATTGTTCGCCCTGTAAAGGGCCCACCCGCTGAAGAATCGGAAGAGAAGCCTCTTCTGCGATTTATCGAGCACCTCGCGCAGATTGAGCAGGTGGGGGTAATTGCACTTGTGGGAAAACCATGAGCAGTTGATGATGAATCGGTCCGTCGTCTTCTTCACGTGTTGCAGCGTGTAATCAGGATAGACCGGGTACTGCGCCGTTCCCGGTATGAGAACGAGCCGCTCCGAATAGTTCTTTTCCGCATCCTCAATGACTTCCGCGTCTCTTCCCCCGATGAAATAGTCTATCTCGGAGCCAAATGTGCTCACGGGATGACCGTAACTCGTCACCTGTATCGGCGCGATCCGGAGGTTTGAGAGATACCTCTCTTCGAACTGCATGCCCACATCCGGATAATAGACGAGGGCAAAGTCATTGATGGAGATCGCATCCAGAGTCAGCTTGTTGCCGGTGATCTTGATGAACCTGATGTCCTTGAACATGCTCTTATCGAAATTCTCGTGGGGCTGGTAGAGTTGTATGAGGGTCAGATCGTAGTCGTCCTTCAGGGCGCGAATGAACGGAAAACAGGTCTTGTAGACCGCACTGGTCGGCGTCCAGCGGGCTGTCACCACCGCAATTTTCCTGCTGTCCGGTGTATTAATTATCTTCGTGCGTTGAAGCACCGTCCGGAGGAGCCTGTTCACGTTGCTCTTGTACTTCTTGTCGTTGTCGCTGTTGATGTACGTGGAAAGAAAGTACGCGCTGCTCGTGGGAATCCCCACATATCTGTATTTTTCGCCGATGTAGTCCAGGTGCCTATTCATATTTTCATATACTGTTTTCGTGAGGAATCCTTCCGCAGTCCTGAAATAGAAGGCGTACCAGAGAGACGCCAGTTGGGGATTTGCGTCGAAAAATACATCGTAGTCGAATTTCACCGTGCTCCGCGCCGAATAGAGGATCAGTATCTTGGCAAGATTGTTCTTCTGATTCTTCAGTATCTCTACATGCGCATCCGTATTCTTGAAAGCGGACAG
>CAILMU010000177.1 GCA_903835325.1 uncultured Microcaldota archaeon
CTCATCCCGTCGGTCTTGCATACCTTCGGATCATGGGCTCTAGCCGCAAGCTGGGAGAGGCAGTCTGTCATGTACATGTTGCTGGCGCTTATCTCCGTGCAAATCAGATAATCGTTCGAATAGACGGCATAGACCTCGTAGCAGTAATCCTTCTGGCTCGTCGCCAATAGATCGGAGCATCTGTCGCTTCCGGATACGGCGGAGAAACATCCTTGCATGACCACGTCGTTCTGGATGAGCGAGCAGGATGCCGCATCCTTTTTCGCCACGCTGTAGTTGAGCAGGCATGTCGTGTCTGAATTGCATTCGCTCGCGTTGCCATCGCGAATGGCACGGCAGAACTCAGGGCTATCGACCCCGTAGCAGGAATCCAGGGCTTTCTTGCAGGCCGTCCCGTTCTTGAGCTGGTTGCAGAGGGAGATGTCCTTGTCCGCGAGGGCGAAGGACAGGAGGCACCCGTCCCTTTTCGGTTGGTCGGTGATGAGCTTGCACGCATCCAGCGATCCGTTCGCAAGGAACAGGAAGCACGACTGGCGCAGGGTATCGTTAGCCATCTGCAGGCAGGCGGAAAGGTTCTTGTTTTTGATGCCGAGCTGGTAATGGCAGTTATCGTCGCATACTGGAGGGGTTATCGTGGAATTCGTGTTATTGCCCGGGCTGATTGTCTGGTTCGGGGGCACCTGCGTCTGGTTGCCTTGGGGCGGCGGCGCCATCTTGCTACCAAGCACATAGAGCAAGCCTCCGCCCACGAGGATGATGAGGACCAGCAATACGCCAATGAGCAGCGTGGTGTTGCTGCCACCCGCTTCGGCATTGAAGCTATATTTGTCTTGCTTTGCCATATCCCCATATGATTGGACAAGATTTAAAAATTCGGCCACGCCTCAGGTCCGAAAAGATATCCAGATGAGCGGGATGGGAATCCGGCAGGGAAGCGGGCCCGAAATAAACCAGAATCGCGATACGCTGACGGACGGATGCGCCCCAGATTGCCAAAAAAGTATTTTCATGGTTTTTTTCTTCCGGCGAGAAAATTCAGCTATAAAAGGTTTTTCGTTTTTAAGCTCCAATCCACCCGGCAATTCATCCGCGGTCTAAGATCGGATGCGCCGGGCAACGAGTGGGAGGCGGGATGGAGCCCTTGTTGGTGTACCATCCTCCTCTTTATCTATTTATTCGCCGAAAAAACCGGCGGGCGCATCAATTGCTTTAAACCCGAGAAATCCGGTCTGATAATGACCTGAAAGACATAACTTCAGCCGAAGAATCAAAAGATCGGATCTCTGCTATTGCGGAAATGAGGTCCCAAAAAGCAGATAAATGCCAAATGGATGCATTTACCTGCAACAAGGCTGAAAGTGCTGGTTGCACATAAAATAAAAACATACTCAAACGAGCTACCGACGGAACGCCGGAAAGTGACGCCTGTCTGAGAAGGAACCTCTGTTCGCAAGAGCAAGTTCTTCCGTTGAAGCAGGAAGCCCACGCATTCAGGCGTGGGTAGTTCACGAAAGCTTTAAAAATATCTCGTGACATGAGAATGATACCTTTTTCTAAAGGTAAAAAGTCCAGAATGATTAATGGAGGTTATGAAAATGGCAAAGAAAGAACACCTGAACCTAGTGTTCATAGGACACGTCGACTCGGGTAAATCGACTACGGTGGGAAGGATACTCTACGAGACCGGCGCTATATCCGAGCAGGTCCTCAACAAGCTCAAGGACGAGGCGGCGAAAGTCGGCAAAGCGACATTCGAGTTCGCTTTCGTCATGGACGCGCTCAAGGAAGAGCGTGAACGCGGTGTAACCATCGACATCGCCCACAGGGAATTCGAGACCCCGAAATACTACTGCACGATCATCGATGCCCCTGGGCACAGGGACTTCGTAAAGAACATGATCACCGGTGCGAGCCAGGCTGATGCGGCTGTCCTCCAGGTATCTGTCAAGGACGGCGTCCAGCCCCAGACGAAAGAGCACGCGTTCCTCGCGAAAGTGCTCGGCATCAGCCAGATCGCGGTGAACATGAACAAGATGGATGCGATCGCCTATAAGAAAGAGGAGTACGACAAGGTCAGGGCCGAAGTCGAGAAGCTCCTCAAAAGCGTCGGCTACAAGACCGAGAGCGTCCACTTCGTCCCCTGCTCAGGATACGTGGGAGACAACTTGACGAAGAAATCCCCGAACATGCCCTGGTACACGGGCCCGACACTCCTGGAAGTGATCGACACGTTCAAGATCCCGCCGAAGCCGGTCGACAAGCCCCTCAGGCTGCCGATCCAGGATGTCTTCACGATAACAGGCCACGGGACAGTGCCGGTAGGCAGGGTGGAGAGCGGAAAGCTGAAACCCAATGAGCTGGTCGTGGTCATGCCTTCAGGCGCGAAGGGAGAGGTCAAGAAGATAGAGATGCACCACCAGGAGCTCACTGAAGCGCTCCCTGGCGACAACGTCGGATTCAACCTCAAAGGTGTCGACAAGAAGGACATCAAGAGGGGAGACGTCCTCGGTCCGCAATCAAACCCGCCGAAGGTGGCTGAAGAGTTCACGGCCCAGATAGTCGTGCTCAACCACCCGACAGCGATCTCGGTAGGCTACACGCCCGTGTTCCACATCCACACCGCCCAATTCGCAGGAAGGATAACGGAACTCGTGGAGAAGAAGGATCCGAAGACAGGCCAGACCGCTCAGGCGAAACCAGACTTCATCAAGACCGGTGATATCGCGGTCGTGAAGATCCAGCCCCTGAAACCAGTGGTCATCGAGAAGTTCTCGGACTTCCCTGCTTTGGGAAGGTTCGCTCTCCGTGACATGGGCCAGACGGTGGCTGCAGGCGTGGTCCTGGAAGTCAAGCCGAAGGCAATGTGAAGAGAACGAATACGTTCTCTTAATCTTTTTATTTTCTGTTTCTATTTCTCTTCTTGTTTTCCTATCTTGTATTCCCTAGTGTCAGCCATCACTTCAGCCGACGCCAGCAGCTCTATTCATGGAGTTATCGCCATTCTATTATATTTTTAAACACTATTATACACCGTATTACTATCGAAATCGCGCTTACAGAGGGACTGATATGAATTTCGACAAAGCCAGGAAATATTCCAAGATAGCGAGCATCAGCGTTGCTGTGGTCGCCCTCGGAACCGCTGGCGGCAAAGGCTTGACAGACTATCTCCATGACAAGGAGATGAAAGAGGGCATTCACAAGGAGGTCGCGGCGATGAGCGCCTGCGAGGTGAAAGGCGAAGAGACCAGAGGCTGTTTCGACCCTTACCAGAAGGCGAACGTGCTTGATTCGGCGAGTAAATACGAGAAGGTATACGATTTCAGGGAAGCCGGGCTGATTTACGCGAAGCTCGGGCGGGAGGACGATGCCCTGAGGCTCAAGAATCTCTGCATATCGCTGGAAAAAGGCTGCGAGAGCGAGCTTGTGGAAGCGTTGTATATCAAGGCCAGGGCCATCGAGGCCTTTGTTGATGCTCCGAAAGCTGACAAGACCAAGGCTCCAGAGACCAAGCCGGATGTTTCTGCGAGTGCGAGCGCCAGCAGCCAATCACAGACCCCTATACATGGGGATTCGAAATAAGAAAAACGTTTCAAAGGATGGATGAGGTGGAGTTATGGCAAATGAAGAAGGGAAAAAAAGCGGGAAGGTTATGAAGGCTGCAAAAAAAATAGCCGTCGCCGCATCAGTAGCCGCCGTCTTGGCTGTCGGAACGAAAGGGTATCTCATGTACGCCCACAGCAAGGCAGTGAAGGCCGATATCATCAAAGAGGTCGCCACAATGGATGCCTGCCAGGTGAAAGGGCAGGAGACCTCAGGATGCCTGGAACCGGATAGGCTATCATACCTCAAGGATGCCGCCACGAAGTACGAGAAGATAGGCCATAACAGGGAGGCAGGGCTCATATACGCGAGGCTCGGCATGGAGACAGAAGCGCTGAAGCTCGCCGATAAATGCGAGAAGGACGCAGACAAGAGCGGTTCGGCCGAGATAAAGGAGAAAATCGAGGTAAGGGCCAAGGCGCTCGAGATATATTCGAACATGCCCCAGAAAAAAGAAACCCCGAAACCCGAATCCTCCAAGTGAGACGCTTATTTTTATTCATTTCTTGTTTAACTTCAACTTATGATCACCAACATAGGCACTATCATAGCTGAGAAGCTGGAAGGCAAAGACGTCGCCCTGCGAGGCTGGGTCTATCGCCTGCGCGGGAGCGGGAACATGATGTTCATCGTCATGAGGGATCCCTCAGGCATCATCCAGATAGCAATCAAGAAGGACAAGGTCCCTGAAAAGGACTGGAAGGACGCGAACGACGCGTACGTAGAGAGCTCATTCACAGTGACAGGCCGGGTGAAGAAGGATGACCGCGCGCCGGGAGGCTTCGAGATAGAGGCGACGGAATTCGAGCTGATATCCCGTGGCGACCCTTTCCCGATATCAAAGGACCTGAGCGACGAGTTCCTTCTCGATGTCCGGCATCTCTGGCTGAGATCGCAGAAAATGACGAGCATCATGAAGGCCAGGCATCACATAGTCAACTATTTACGCGAGTTCCTGGACGAGAAAGAGGGATTCTACGAGATAGCGCCTCCTATCATCACGAAATCAGGATGCGAAGGCGGAAGCACGCTTTTCGAGATGCAATATTTCGGGGAGAAGGCATACCTTACGCAGAGCTCGCAGATGTACGCGGAAGTATTCGTGTTCTCGCTCGGAAAAGTGTACGTTTTCGCACCATCGTTCCGCGCAGAAAAATCCCGCACTATTAGGCACCTGGCCGAGTACTGGCACCTCGAGCCTGAGATGGCATTCTACGACTACAAGATGAACATGGACCTCCAGGAGTCCATGGTCGAGTATGTCGCCCAGAACATGGTGAAGAACCATTCGCACCTGCTCAAAGCATGCGGAAGGGAGCCGGAGGACCTTGCGAAGGTCAAGGGGCCGTTCCCCAGGATGGAATACAAGAACGCGGTCGTCAAGGTGAACGAGCTCGGCGGAAAGATGTCGCATGGGGAGGATTTCGGTGCCGACGAGGAGGCGCTATTGACAAAGGAGCTGGACAAGCCCCTGTTCGTCTACAAGTATCCGAAAGCCATCAAAGCATTCTACATGAAAGAGGATCCAAGCAACCCGGAATACGTCCTCAACAACGATTTGCTGGGACCCAGGGGCCACGGCGAGATAATCGGCGGGAGCGAGCGTATCTGGCACCTGGATGAATTGCTGGAGCGGATGAAGGAGCAGAACCTGAAAGAAGCCGATTACAAGTGGTATGTCGATTTGCGCAGGTACGGGAGCGTCCCGCATTCGGGTTTCGGCCTGGGTGTCGAGCGTGTCGTGAAATGGATGCTGAACCTGGATCATATACGCGACGCGATACCATTCCCGCGAACAATCAACAGGGTTTATCCGTGAAAAAAGAGGTTGGTAAGGGCAAGATGGCGATCATCAGAAAGGCGACTATCCGCGATACCCCAAAAATAATCAAGCTCTGGGAAGCGCTGATGCAGCACCACCGAGTCGAGCTTGGTTACGGCAAGGGGATTTTCGAATTCCGCAAGGATATGGCGAAGATTTATACGCGATTTTTGAGGAGGCAGATACGCTCGAAAAAAGCGGCTGTATTCGTAGCGGAAGAGGATGCCGGGACCGGGAAAGCAGGGAAGCTCGTGGGCCATATCATGGTCTCGATACAGAAACGACCCCCTATTTACGTGCATGATACAGAATCGAGTATCGGGGAGCTTTTTGTAGATGCGGATCATCGGCGGGAAGGGATCGCGACAGCATTGATGAAAGAGGCGCTAGGTTGGGCAAAGACGAAGA
>CAILMU010000178.1 GCA_903835325.1 uncultured Microcaldota archaeon
GCGCCTGACATCAACCTCGCTGAACTGGCCAAGAGAACGGAAAGGTTCTCCGGCGCAGATATCGCCAACATCGTCAAGGAAGCGGCGACGATAGCCATGAAGCGGTCGATGCAGATTGGACAGTTGACGCTCGTAACGATGTCCGACTTCCTGGAAGTGCTTCCGCACATCAAGCCCAGTATCTCCTTAAGAATGAAGGAAGAGTACGAGAGGCTGAAGATGGACTACGAAAGGAAGATGCACGACCTCGTGAGAGCCGAAAAGAAAATCGTCGTCCGCTGGGACGATGTCGGCGGCCTCGAGGACGTCAAGAGGGCACTGCGCGAATACGTCGAGCTGCCTTTGACGAAGCCCGAACTGCTCGAAGAGTACAAGCTCAAGAGCGGAAGGGGTATCCTTCTGTTCGGGCCTCCCGGATGCGGCAAGACGCACGTCATGAGGGCGGCGTCCAACGAGCTTAACGTGCCTATCCAGATAGTCAACGGCCCGGAACTCGTGAGTTCGCTGGCAGGCGCTTCCGAAGCAGCCATCAGGGATGTGCTGTCGAGGGCCAGAGAAAACTCTCCGTCAATCGTGTTCTTCGATGAAATCGATGCCTTGGCATCCAAGGAGAGCATGAAGACGCCTGAGGTTTCAAGGGCAGTGTCGCAGTTCCTGACTGAGATGGACGGCTTGAGACCCAAGGACAAGGTCATAATCGTCGCGACGACGAACAGGCCGCACATCCTTGACCCGGCTATCCTGAGGCCCGGCAGGTTCGACAAGATATTCTATGTTCCGCCGCCGGACCTTGCGGCAAGGAAGGACATCTTCGAAATCCACCTGAGGGACGTCCCGAAGGCCGGATACATCGACAGCATGCTCCTTGCGCACAGGACGGAAGGATACTCGGGTGCGGACATAGCGGCGATTGTCGACGAAGCCAAGCTCATCGCGATCAGGCAGAGGGTGCTCGAGGAAGGCCCGACGAGGCCGGGAACCCAGCAGCTTGCGCAGTATCTCTCGACTCCGATGTCGCAGGGACAGGTCGCGGACCACAGGTACGGCGTCAAGATGGAGCACATCCTTGAGGCTTTGTCCAAGACCAAGAGTTCGATAACCCCGGAAACACTCGAGTGGGCGAGAAAGTTCATGGAAATCTACGGTACAAGGTAGGTGAATCCTTGGACTTTTTCCTTTTTGTTATCCTGCTCGTGGGGTTCGCGGCGCTGTACGTAGCGCTGTCGATATACCTGGTCTACACGCTGGTAATCCTCATCGTGATAGCCCTGTTCTATATCGCGCTGCGGTACCCGAACGGCAAGGGCGACTGGCCATGGGGATTCACGGACAATATCTATCTCGTCGGCATGACGACCGTGATAATTCTCGTGTTCATGATAGTCGTACCGCAGGCTCACTGGATTGGCTCGCAGCTAACCTATGATCCTGCGCCTCCGAAGGCGCCTGAAGGCTGGGAAGTCACGGCCGACATGAGGAATCCCTATAACGTCCTGATGCTGTTCGTGATGACGGGGATTATCTTCCTGATAATGTTCGCGGTACTCGTGCCGTACCTCCAGATGCAGATGTCCGGAATGTCGAAGGGCGGTGGCGGCGGCGACTGGGAGAAGGACTCGGGCAAGCCCAAGATAGGCGTGGGAGCATAACCGCTCCTATCTTTTTTTCTTTTTATA
>CAILMU010000179.1 GCA_903835325.1 uncultured Microcaldota archaeon
CCAAGGTCGCAGCGCGCATAGTCCAGCCACCACATTAATGGCCGAGTGCCTGACAGAGGCCGCAATAGCCGCGTCATTTCCAAGACAACCGAAATATCCTCATCAGAGTCCATCAGAGGAGATGTGCTTATGACAGAATATGTTTAAAATACTATCCTAAAAATCGTATGGCTAAGGAAATATTGTATTTTTGCACAATTTCTGCATTAAGAAGGCTCGAGCGAGCGGATTATAAACGATTTCCTAGAACACTTCCCTTTGTATGGCGCAGATAATCGCTCCCCAGATAATCCGGGAGAACAGGACAGTGCTGGATTTCGGCGGCAGCCTGATGTGGGTGGTCTGCATACTGCTGGCGCTCGCGATAATCCATTTTTCATGCGCAGCAGGGAGCGCGACAGGATATGTCGGCGACATCTGCTCTAGGGGCCTTGATGTCTGGGATTATCTGGGCCTGATATGCTGCGCCCCATTATACCTGCTTGTCATAATATTCTTCAGCACAGGTTTGAGGATTTGGTAGATGTTTGGAGCTATGGACCTTCAGATGGCGTCCACAATCCTTTTATCCAGCCCTTTGAACTGCGCGAGGAAGGCGCGCCTCTCTTCTTTCAGCTCCCTTGTGAGGCGGGCATACTCTTCCTTGCTGTAGAATTTGGCAGGGTCGAAATGCCTCAGGTCCACATCCCCTGCCCAGTCGGCGACCTCGTATCCCCAGTCAGGATCCTTGCGCCACCGTATGGTCCCTCTGGCGGCATCGGCGAGCAGGCGGGCGGAATCGTAGACGGTTATCTTGACCCCCTCGTCGCTTCCCGGATGCGCGCCATAGCGGCCGGTGTCAAGGAGGAAGCATTCGATGTGAGGGTTGCGCTCCAGAATCTTAAGGAAACGGTTGCCCTCTTCCTCGTACGGGCCGATTATGAACGGGTTCGTGCCGACCACCCGGAGCGGCTTGCCTGCCTGCGTCGGGTCGCCTGCTGATGACTCCACGGATTCGCCTAGCATGAAGAACGCGGCCGCCTGCTCCCTGGTGAGGCGGGCGATCGGCGGGACGATGGTCTTCCTCCGGGTTATGAAGACTACCATATCGACCCTATCGAGGTCTATTGATTTGTCAGTGAAATCTAGTTCCTTCCTGATGACGATACCCCTGCCGTTGGAAGTGATGCTAGAATCGAAGAAATCCACTTTCCCATCCGCCCCGACTTTCACGTTCTCGAGAATCGCGTTCGGGGATATCGCGCCTTTATATAGCAGGGGTTGGGAATCAGGCTCGAGCCCGTCTGTCTTTATGTAGAAATTATCCTCTGTGCCTATTGCCGAGCTGTCCTTGTTGAGCATGACCACATCGTCCTGCCTTATCCTGACCAGCTCCCCCTCCTTTTCATCCAGCCAATGGTGGTGGCAGGTGAGGGTGGTCTTGCCTGTCGCGCTAAGGCCGAAGAGGAGCATGCCTTTCTCGACAAGCTTCCCGCCAGCCCCCCGTACGCGCAGTATCTTCGAGCCTGCATGGAGCCCCAGGCCCCCCCGCTTTGTCTTGTGGGCATACATCATCATCCGCAGGCCTGCCTTCTTTATCTCGCCGCAATAATCAGAGCCGAGGATGAAGGTCGTGAATGATTTCGGATCCACGAGAATCTTGCGCTCAGGCCACTCCGGGACATCAACGATATTGAAATCAGGTTTTGTGAAACCTTTTCCAGGAGCGAAAAGCATCGTTCCCCACATGTAGGCGAGACGGGCGTACCTATCGCTGACATAGAGGCGGATTTTCGTACGATAGCCCCTTTTCATGCACATCATCCGGTCGACCACTACGAATCGCCTGGTTTTGACGTATGATGCGACTTTTCCGAGCGTCTCGATCTGCTGCGGGTCGGGATCGAACACGATATCAGTGAATTTGGCGCTCCTTGAACGGATCGCGGTGGTGTAGCTCGCGCTTCCATATTCGGTCGTCTTCTCATCCGTTTTCGCGAGCGTTCTCAGCTCCTTTAGGGTTTTTCCGAGAATCTGCGCGCTCTTTTTCACTTCTTTGAGGGCGTTCAGGAATGGATCAGCCATGGATGAGCATACTCACCAAGCGATTTTATAATCTCGCTGGAGGGGAAAGCGGGTATCGATGGCGGGTGGCCAATCCATATGAGGCCGGTATCACCCGCCCGCACACAAGCTTAAAAATGACAAGCTGGAAAACCACCTCAAGGAAACCAGTTGGAAAGGGGATGCAAATGATCACGAGATGCCTCGTAGTGCTGATGATGCTGTTGGCGATATGCTACTCCACGGCACCCTCTTGGGTGGCTAGCGGAGTGAACCTGAATTATTCTGTCGGCACTGACACCGTGTCATTCAGCGTGCTGGATCGGAGCGGGGACGACATCCATATAAACCAAAAAACCATTTCGACCAGCGCGCAGGCAAACTATCTTGACAATGCCAGCGCCGAATCTGGGCATTTCTGGTTCGACAGTTCTGAATTCTCGGGCGAATCAGTCGGGAATATGGTGGGCGATTACGATGTGATCGCGCAGGGCAGCCAGCATTTTGCAGGGAAAGACTGGGATACCATCACGCTCCAGGGCACCATAAGCGGAGCGACCACGACATTCGTGTATGACACTGCCACCGGGCTTCTCCTGAAAGAGACGGTCTCGGCGGCAGGCGCGCCTACCGTCACACTAGTTAGTTATTATGTCCCGGCCTGGGCGCCACCCCCTCCGCCGCCAGCGCCGGTGAACAACACGAACGCGACCCCTCCGCACCAGAACGCTTCGATGAATAATACCGGAAGCCCTCCGCCGGCCAACACAAGCGGTTCTTCGCCACCGCCTCAGCAGCCCAGCCAACCGCCGGGGACGAACATCTCGAACCAGGGCGCTGGGACGCCCCCCGGAACGCAACCAGCCACATCATCAGGGGCCGCTAAGAAGAAGTTGTGCTCCTCGTCGGCATTCATACTGTTGATATTGGGCCTCGCGATAATCAGGATAAGAAGATGAGTTCGCCCTGCTGCACCGGATTTTTTCCTATCCAGCCATTTTTTTTCCTGCCATTCTTTTTCTATCCCGTCATTTCTCTTTGCTTTCCTCCATGAAAAGCACGTCGTCATAGGGATGCCGGTAGAGCGGCGCCTTAAGCCTCTTCTGGTCAAGCACATGGCCGATCATTCCGATGCTCCGTGCCAGCACGAAAAGGCCGTTTAAGCATCCGATATCGAGTATCTCCTTCACCTCGTCATCGCTGAAGGCCCCGCTTGAGCACATCAGGTCCACGAAAAGGATGCCTATGCAGCCATCAACATTCAGGATGAGGTTGTTGGCCTTCTTGAGCGTCTCCTGCTCGACTTCAAGGGCGAAATCGAGGTATTTCGTCTTCGGGAAGTTCTTCTTCGCATAGGATTTCAGCAGCTCGACACGTTTGTCCGGGTTCTTCGCGCTTTTCACCCTGTGGCCGATACCAGGTATCCGGATGTCTTTGCGCTTCATCTCATTCACGAATTCTTCTGCGCTCAATCCGCGGTCGCACCCGTCCTTGAAATATCTTGCGGCATCGTCTATGGCGCCCCCGAAACGCGGGCCTATGGTGAGCATGCCGCTCGCTAGCGAGCTTACCAAATCTTTCCCTGCGCGCGAAGCGACGATCGAATTATGCGCTCCTGATACGCACGGGCCGTGGTCAGCGGCTATCATGAGCACCAGTTCAATAAGGCGCGAGCCGTATTTCGGAAGGCTTTTCTTGAACCAGAGGAGCGATATCACATCGCCCAAGGAACGGTTCTCCTCCACGATCCTTCCTATCGGGACGCCGGCATATGTCACCTCTTCCCCGCGGTCATCTGATATCGTGCAGATGAAATTGGTCGGCCTGCGGACCGACCCTGCCTTCAACGCTTCCCCATAATCGGCAGGAAGCGCCGGTGGATCGATATCCGTGGCCGGGATTATTACGCCCTTCTTCACAAGGTCAGAATATGTGGCCGTGATCGCCTTGTCGAAATCCTCGAACGACTTCGGGACCACGAATCCTGCTTCGCGCAGCGCCTTGTTCTTCGCTTCGGCAGTCTCCAGCTGCGCTCCGCTTTTAGCCCCGGCATGCCCGAACTGCACCTCGGTCGGGAAAACCTTGGCGCACGTCCCGGTGACCCAAGCTACGAGCGGTTTTTTTATCGTACCGTTTTTCTTCGCATCGACCACGTCATACTCGTCCCTGCCTCCGAGCTCGCCCAGCATGACGATCATCTTCACCTGGGGCATCTTCTCGAAGCGCAGGATGTGCTCGAGCAGCGTGGTCCCGGGGAATGCGTCCCCTCCTATCGCGATGCCTTCGAACACGCCGTCGGTCGTCATCCCGAGCATATGATACATCTCATTTGAGAGGCCTCCCGACTTAGAGACGAAACCGACGGAGCCCGGCCTGTGAAGCTTGCTCTCTATGATATTATCCACTGTCCCTGCGGTATTGGCGACCTTGAAGGCGCCTGCCTGGATGCCCCCGACCGTGGCAGGCCCTATGATGATTTTCTTCATCTTTTTCGAGAGCGCTATCAGGTCCCTGGCCTCCCGCTCAGGCACGCCTTCGGCGATGATGACTACGGTCTTTATGCTTTTTTCCGACAGCGCCTTCAGCGAGGATGCGTATGCGCTCCTGAAGGAGGCGAAGTTGATGAAAACGTCCGCCTGGGGGTGCTTCTTTGCCGCTTCCTCTGTTGTTGGATAGATAGGGATGAGAATCTCGTTCCGCCCGAAGAAGACCTTATGCAACCCGCTTGAGCCGGGCTCTATCAATGCGGCGACGCTCGGCGTCTTCCTTCTGCAGAGATAATCGAAATCGAGCATGCGCTGGACTGCGTTCGGCTTGAAATTGTATATCAATGCCTGAGTATCCTTCGAGAATAGTTGCGGTCCTTCCATATCAGCCACCTTTTTTCACATACTCCATCGCGATAGGCACTATCTTAGTCATGTGCGTCTCCGGCCCGTAAGCTTCTATGCTGATGCCGGTCTCCTGCCCTAGGTCCCGCATCATCTTCAGCCCCGCCTGGTAGTTAGGGCCGCCCCTCCGGACGTAGATGCGTATCCCTGCTTTCTTCATCTTGTCCTTGCACTCTTTTATCGCCATGATTATGCCTTTGAACGTGCTCGCCACATCAGTGAAGTTGGCGATACCGCCCCCGATTATCAGCGCCCTGCTCTTCCCGTCTTGCTTCCTTGTGGCGAGATCCAGGATGGTCTTCGCGTAGAGAGATACGTCTCTTCGGTGTTGGGGTTTCCGCTGTACTCGCCATAATTGGCGAGTTCTTTCTCCATGCCAAGGTCGACTATCGTATCGGCGTATATCACGCTCGCGCCTCCGCCAGCCACCATTGTCCAGATCCTTCCTTCAGGATTCAGTATCGTAAGTTTCAGCGATGCGCCGCTCTTGTCGTCGAGCTCTGCGATGTATTCCTCCTCAGGATACAATCTCCTTCCGAAAGGCTTGGGGAATTCGATGCCGCCCCACTTCTTCTCATCCTTGAACGAGGCCGTGTCATCCAGCTCTCCTCTGGCATCCAGCGGGTAGGGGTTGCCCTGTTCGTCGAAGATGAACGGGTTGAATTCCAGCAGGGTGAAATCAAGGTCCTTGTAGATTTTGAAGGCAGCGCGGATGAACTCGGCTGTCTTTTCTTGCTTGTCCTGCGGCAGCCCCTTGAGCGCTTTCCCGATCTCCTCTATCTCCGGCTCGCTCCCGATAGGTACGTTTATATGGACCATCCGGTCCCAGTTCTCTTCTATTTCCATCCCTCCCTTATCGGAGAAATTGATTGTGTCGCAGTCCCGCGCCGGCGTTATCGAGAAATAGTACTCTTCCTTGTGGGGCATGAACGGCTCCACGAT
Source organism: uncultured Microcaldota archaeon (assembly GCA_903835325.1). Taxonomy (GTDB): domain Archaea; phylum Micrarchaeota; class Micrarchaeia; order Anstonellales; family Bilamarchaeaceae; genus Bilamarchaeum. Next base: position 5,877 of record CAILMU010000179.1, read on the forward strand.
GAAGTGTGTCAGGATGCCAGCCGTCTTTCCGACCCCGGCCTCCTTGTTCATCCTCTGCTTCACGAACTTCTTCACATCATCCCAGGACGCATCTAGGAGCAGAAGGTTGCTCTTCCCCCTCTTGCCGAAGAGCATGTCCGGTTTCACGACAAGCCGGGCCTTTGCCAGCCATGGATTCGCCGATGGGAGTTTCTCAATATCCGTCTTGGGGGATATCTGCACGCACTTGAAGTCATACTTCGCTTTGCCGCCGCTCATCTGCCCCAGATTGAGGGCGAACAATCTCTTGGAATCGTACTCGCGTATCTTGCGCCTTGCCATAGAGAATCCCTTCTGTTTTTTTATGTCACATCCTGGCGATTATCTCGTTCCCGAACTCTGAGCACTTCACTTCGACCGCGCCCTTCTCCATCTGCCGGGCGAAGTCATAGGTCACCCGCTTCTGCATGATGGCCTGTTCAAGGCCGGCATCTATCAGCTTCGCGGCTTCCTTCCAGCCGATATACTCGAGCATCATCACGGCCGAGAGTATTATGGAACCTGGGTTGACCTTGTCCTGGTGCGCGTGCTTAGGCGCTGTGCCGTGCGTCGCCTCGAAAAGCGCATGGCCCGTCACATAGTTGATGTTCGCGCCTGGCGCTATCCCTATGCCTCCGACCTGCGCTGCGCACGCATCCGAGATGTAGTCGCCGTTCAGGTTCGGGGTGGCAATCACGCTGTATTCATCAGGCCGGAGAAGGACTTGCTGGAACATCGAGTCGGCGATGCGGTCATTGAGCAGGATTTTTCCGTCCGGCACCTTGCCGCCGTATTTCTCAGCGACCTCCTTTTCTGTCACCACTTTGTCAGCGAACTTCTCCTTTGCGATCTCGTAGCCCCATTCCATGAATGCGCCCTCGGTGAATTTCATGATATTGCCCTTATGCATCATGGTCACGGTCTTCCTGCCGTTGTTGATGGCATACTGGATGGCTGCAGCGATAAGCCGTTGCGAGCCCGTCTTTGATATGGGCTTGATGCCTATTCCGGAGTCTTTCCGAACTGGCTTTCCCATCTCCTTTTCGAGGAACGCGATGACCTTCTGCGCTTCCGGAGTGCCCTCCTTCCATTCTATGCCGGCATATACGTCCTCGGTGTTCTCCCTGAACACAACGACATCCAGCTTCTCCGGCTCTTTGACCGGGCATGGCGTCCCTTTATACCAGCGCGTCGGCCGCACACAGCAATAAAGGTCGAGCACCTGCCTCATCGTGACGTTCAATGACCTGCGCCCTCCGCCCACCGGGGTCGTGAGCGGCCCTTTTATCGCGACGAGATGGTCGCGTATCGCACTGACCGTCTCATCAGGAAGATAGGTTCCTTTTGATTTGAAGCATTCCTCGCCGGCCTCGAGCTTTTTCCAGTGGATTTTTTTCTTCCCGCCGTATGCCTTCTGCACAGCGGCATCCACGACCTTCATCATGACCGGGGTGATGTCTACCCCGACGCCGTCCCCTTCGATATACGGGATTATCGGCTGCTCAGGCACGACCAGCTTGCCATCCTTGAACGAAATCTTCTTCCCTTCCATAATATTCACCAGTTTCAATTTTCTCGTAATCGCGAGATCTTCTGCTGACATCACTTCCGTTTCACATGGTTTATCTCGCCGCCATCAAGAAGGACATCCATAGCCCTTCCCGAGACATCAACTTTCGCATTGAAATCGAATCCTTTGGTGGAGTCGCGGATAGTTATTATTCCCTTCTTTATCGCATCGCGGAGGTCCTTTATCTCAAGCATATCCCCCTGAGCTATCCTATCGTAGTCTTTGGGATCCTCGAAAGTTAGCGGGACTATCCCGAAATTGACGAGGTTGCCTTTGTGTATCCTGGCCCAGCTTTTCACGATGACCGCCTTCACGCCAAGATAGAGCGGCGCTATGGCCGCATGCTCCCTGCTCGAGCCCTGGCCGTAGTTCTCGCCTCCGATGATGAACCCCCCGCCCTTCTCCTTGGCCCGTTTCGGGAATGACGGATCGATCTGCGAGAAAACGAACTCGGAAATCGCAGGGATGTTGCTGCGAAGAGGCAGTATCTGCGCCCCTGCAGGCATGATATGGTCGGTCGTCACGTTGTCCTGCACTTTGATGAGCACCTCTTTCCTTATCTCGTCATCGAGCGGTTTCATCTGCGGCAACGGCTTGATGTTCGGGCCCCGGATTATCTCTATTTTGGAGCCGTCTTTAGGCGGTTTCACTATCATGGAATCGTCGATCATTGGTTTGTCATGGGGGATGATTGGGTAACCCCCTAGTTTTTCCGGATTTGTGAATTGCCCGTACAATGCTGCAGCGACCGCGACTTCGGGGCTGCATAGATAGGCTTTCGCATCCTTGGTGCCGCATCTGCCTTCGAAGTTCCTGTTGAACGTGCGCACCGTTACCCCGCCGCTCCGTGGTGCTTGGCCCATGCCTATGCAGGGTCCGCATGCGGACTCCAAAATCCTGGCTCCGGCAGAGATGAGATCGGCTAGCGCGCCGTTCCTGGCGATCATGGAGTATACCTGCCGGGAACCCGGGAGCACGCAGAAAGACACGTTTGGATTTATCTTCTTTCCTTTGAGGATGGTCGCAACGACCATCAGGTCCCGAAACGATGAATTCGTGCATGAGCCCACTATCACCTGGTCCACTTTCATGCCTTCTAGCTCTTTGAGGCTCGCGACATTCCCGGGGCTGTGGGGTTTCGCGACCAGCGGCTCGATCTTCGCAAGATCCAGCTCGATGATTTCAGAAAAATCAGAGTCAGAGTCATGATGCATCTCCACCCAGTCCTTCTCCCGTTCCTGCATCTTCAGGTAATCCTTCGTGACATCGTCTGACGGGAATATGGAGGTTGTCGCCCCGAGCTCAGCGCCCATGTTCGTTATCGTGGCCCGCTCTGGCACGCTCAATGTCTTCACGCCGTCGCCGAAATATTCGTATACCTTGCCGACACCGCCTTTCACATCGAACCTGCGGAGCATCTCGAGTATGATGTCCTTTGCCGACACCCATGCCCTGAGCCTTCCCGTGAGCCTGACCCCCACCACTTTCGGCGTATCGAGATAGAATATCCCTCCTCCCATCGCGATAGCTACATCGAGGCCTCCGGCGCCTATCGCCAACGAACCCGCACCGCCGGCGGTTGGCGTGTGCGAATCAGAACCGAGAAGCGTCTTTCCGGGCCTGGCGAAGCGTTCGAGATGCACCTGATGGCAGATGCCGTTACCCGCACGCGAGTACAGGACCCCGTATTTCGCTGCGACGCTGCGCAGGTAGTCATGATCATCGGCATTCTTGAAATCAGTCTGCAGCATGTTATGGTCGACATATGAGACCGAGAGTTCGGTATCGACTTTTGGAAGGCCCATGGCTTCGAATTCCAGGTATGCCATTGTGCCAGTGGCGTCCTGAGTGAGCGTATCATCTATTTTGATGCCTATCTCCTTGCCCGCCTCATATCGGCCATCCTTCAGATGCGCCTTCAATATCTTTTCAGTAACCGATGCCATCAAAATCACTCCAGCAGCTTGTTTCCATTCGGATCTGTTTCAATTTGGATAAATAAGACTAGATTTGACTATCAGCAACAAGTTTTAAAAAACAGGTCATAGGACGTGGTTTTTTCGACTATTGACGTTTTGTTTTATGAGGATTGATGCCGGGGAACCAGTTGACGGTA
>CAILMU010000180.1 GCA_903835325.1 uncultured Microcaldota archaeon
CGCGCCCCTGATGGTGTTGTGGCTGAGGCATACGAATTTGAGAAGCTTTTCCTTCTTCTTCCTGATGCGTCCCACGGAAACTGCCATTCCTCCGCCAAGGTCCCGATCTAAGCGGGGTTGTGGGCGGTCGTCCTTTTCCATCACGATGATCGCAGGCTTAGGCGCTGTAGGCAGACCCATCTTCTGGGGCTCGCCCTGGAACTCGCGCATCTTCTTCTTTACATCTTCTATGTCAAAATCCTTTTCCGTTGAGACGAATGCAACCTCGGTGTGGCCGTCAAGGACGTTTACTCTGTTGCATGAAGCGAACACTTCAAAGCCAGCATTCTTGAAAGCGCTCTTTTCAAGGCAGCCCATTATCTTCTGCGGCTCGGACTCCATCTTGTCCTCTTCGCTCTTGATAAATGGGATGAGGTTATCGAGTATCGCCATGGATGGGACACCTTCGTATCCTGCTCCTGATAGTGCCTGCATCGTAGTTACGTTGATGGACTTGATGCCATAGTTATCCATAATCGGCTTTAATGGAACCACGAGTCCGGCAGTTGAACAGTTGGGGTTAGTCACTATGAAACCTTCCCAGTTTCTGTTCTTCTTCTGTACTTCGATAATGCCCAGGTGCTCCGGGTTTACCTCTGGAACGAGCAAGGGAACGTCCTTATCCATCCGGTAAGTTGAAGTATTCGAAAATACGGCGATGCTCTCGGCAAAAGAGGCCTCGACCTCCCTTGCGAACTCTGCAGGAATAGCTGAGAAAACGATATCCAGGCCGTATTTCTCCGCTGCTTTCTTGTTTATCTCCTCGACCACCATATCTGAGACTCCCGCAGGAATCTCATCCTTGAGATACCACTTCGCAGCGTCCTTGTATTTCTTGCCTGCACTGTTGCTTGACGCCATTAAAACGCTCAGCTCGAACCATGGGTGATTCTGCAAAGCCATTATAAATCTCTGACCTACCATGCCTGTTGCGCCCATTATACCGACTTTTAGTTTCATCTTAGATGCTCCTCTTAGCTAATCTTCTTTTTAAATGATTATATAATATTCTCGTTTTGGAAATATTAACCGAAACGCGACCCCGCCCCTTCACGATCGCCTCAAGAGGATCGCCTTCCAGATGCATCACGACAGAGCCTATCTCGGAGAGAAGGTGCGCGTCGCTCCCGCCTACAGCAGGAACGCGCAGATTCCTTAATATATCCCGTGGATTCTTGTAACTGATCATTGTATGCCCGTTATACACCTCAACAGCGTCGAAATCTACAGTGTAGACAAGGTCCCCCACACCCTGCCGTATGCGGTCGAAGGGGTGCGCAGCGATAGCGATACCGCCGGCGTCATGTATCCTCTTGACCGTTTCACTGGCGGAAAGGCCTCGAGGAATGATCTTTATAATCCCAAGGCCCAATATGTGCCCGGCAGCTGATGAGACCTCGATCCCAGGGATTATCTTAAAATCGTGGGGGGCGATCCGAAGAGCCTCCAAAGCCCCTTTAACTTCATTGTGATCGGTTATGGCTATGCCGTTTAGGCCTATCGAAATGGCCTTTTTTATCATCTCCTCCGGAGGCGCCGCGCCGTCGGAGTACATAGAATGCGTGTGGAGGTCGTATAACATTTTATATAATAATAGGC
>CAILMU010000181.1 GCA_903835325.1 uncultured Microcaldota archaeon
GCTCTCAGGCTCGCCTTCGATAGACACCATAAGCTGGAACTGGAGGACGGATGAGATACTGGGCTTCGACCCATCGTTGCTCAAGATTTACAAGTGGAACGGCACCTGGAACAACATGGGCGGCACGTTGAATGGGAACAGCATCTCGCTTTCCGGTCTCGCCCCGTCCGGGAACTTCGGGCCGCTCTCCAACGGCACCGGCTATGCGCAGGGGGCCCAAGCTTTCAATGTCAGCGGCTTCAACAACACCCGTTGGGGAGGGGAAGGCACGACGAACCTCACCACAAGGGGGAGCAATATCACCGGTATAGGCGGGATTGGCAGCGACATACTCACGGCGCACTGGACCGCGTTCAACGGGAATGTCACCGGGGACGTCATCCTCAAGGACAATGTCTCCGGGAACAACTATGTCTACAAGTGGAAATGGACGCCCCATGACGACAGCGGACTCGTCTGCGTGACCCAGAACCCATCCTACAACTTCATCAACATCAGCGGGGCCACGCCGACCGAGATAGACACCGCGTGGAGCACGACCACTTTCTCCGACAGCGCGAACAAGACGTTCTACAACGGCACCTGCAACGTATCGTTCTCCCTGAGCAATGCGACCGCCATAAACAGGGCCAAGACCGGCCTCGACAACCCGAGCGACCCGTTCTACACATGCCCGATAAAATCGCCATCCGGCGCATCGGTGCTGCCGGGCGACCAGATAAGGTTCGCCTATTGCTCACCTATCATGGGTCCCAGCGGGAAGAACTGGAGGAACGATTCGATAAACTTCGAGGTCATCGCCCCGACATACGCCCTCGGCCCCGGCGTCACGACCACATACTACTTCTACGGCGTGATACGGTGAAAGCCCGGGTACGCCGGCTCAATAGCTATAAAATCCCAATCGGCGAATAGTCTTGCGCTGATATCAATCATCTCATCGTGGTCGAAATGGAACAACGCTTCGAAACCAGGTTCAAGGAGGGGCTCAAGGATGTCGCCGGCGAAGCGCTTGCCGAGCGCATAAAGCGCGCGATGGGCAAATCCGTCCGGTGCCATTTCGTAGAGGCATACAACCTGGAATCATCCCTTCCGGAATCAGAGATGTCATCCCTGGCAGGCGACCTATTCTCCGATTCAGTATCCCAGGTCTGCTCGTTCCAAAAACCGATGTTCCTGGACAAGTGGAGGGTCGAAGTCGGGCTTCTTCCGGGTGTCACGGACAATATCGGAAAGACCGCAAAAGGCGCCATCAAAGACCGGATAAGCAAGGATGTCGCAGTATACTATACAAGGATGTACGCCATTGACGGCGAAGCCGACGAATTCTTCTGCGAACAGCTCTCCCGCATGATACACAACCCGCTGATAGAGCGGTGCAGGATTTTCCCGCCTGAAACAGAACCTGAGCCATATCTCCCCAAGGTGCACATCCCAAAAGAGCCGAAATGCGAGAAAATCAGCCTGCACATGAGCGAGGCGCGTTTTGTCGCGCTTGCCAAAGAGCGCCTGCTCGCGCTTTCCCCTGACGAGTTCAAGGCCATAAAGGAATATTTCAAGGGCGAACGCGTGCAGAAGAGGCGCGCGAAAGTGGGCCTTGACGGCAAGATAACCGATGTCGAGCTCGAATGCATAGCGCAGACCTGGAGCGAGCACTGCAA
>CAILMU010000182.1 GCA_903835325.1 uncultured Microcaldota archaeon
CGCGGGTTATGCCGTAGTTTTCCAGGGCGCGGAAGCTGTGCGAATCTGTGATCACGTCATCGATGCTTTTTGCGAGGTCATCGATGCAGGCAGATGAGAATATCGACTGCCTCTTTTCCTTGCTGCTCGACTCCGGCAGAGCGAGGCCGAGCTCATCGAGGCGCTTTCCTATCGCATCGACCGATTTTCTGCCGATATACCTAATGCATAAGAGGCCGATCCTGCCACGCATCATAAGGTCTCCGATAGAGCAAACGCCTGCGCCTCTCAATTTCTCCTGCTTCATCTCTCCTAGCAGACCCCCCAATCCCAATGAGGAGACGGGTCTCGACAATATCTCTTCCAGCCTGGCCTTGTCGCGGATCTGGGGGCCTGGTTTCCCTGAGACGTGAATCTTGTCCGCGGCTTCTATGGTGTCCGGCGGGTTCAATTCGCCAAAACCCCTGGATCCGGAGCGAGTCGGGCTCGTGGATCTTTCAGGATTCCTCTCCTGCGTTCCCTTGGCCGCTCCGTCGTTCACGGCCGCTTCCTTCCCGGTTTTTTGTGAATGCGACATATATATAGATATGATACGAAAGTTATAAAAAGAGAACTATTATGGTTATCTTTTTATTATCTGCATGATGTCCTTGTCGGCAAGCACATGGTCGAGGCCAACCCTCTGGGGCTGGTGCTTCACGCTTTTCCCCCACACCAGCGCATACCGGAAATCCTTCCGCAAATCGCGGTGCAATTTGTCGCACAGCTCGCCGACCGTTATCCCGGTGCGGACTATCATCGGTTCTGTGAGGTCTGCTTTCTCGCCCCGTCTTTTCGTGTAAATCCTGATAAGATACAAGGCGTCGTATATCGCTCTCTTGAGCTCCTCTATCCCCATCCCATTCTCCGCGGCAAGCCTGATGTAGCCTTGCGGGAGTTTTGTCGGATCGTTGATGAGATCCGTTTTCGTGAAGGCGTAAATCGCTGGTATATAGACGCGGTTGGCTTCAATCACATCAATGAACTCGTCTATCGTTATATCCGACCTCACGACGACGGCCGCATTGTAGATGCCATACTGGTTCATGACCGAAAGGATCTCCTTGTTGCTTATCTTCGTGAGCGGGACGGTATGGTTGATAGTCACCCCTCCCCGGGCTATGTTGGATATCGTCACATCGGGGCGTTTCGCGTTCAGGCGTATCCCGAAACCATAAAGCTCGGCTTCGATGATTTTGATCTGCCTCGGGTTCATGGCCTCTACCAAGATCAGGACCATGTCAGAGCTCCTTGCGACCCCGATCACTTCCCTTCCACGTCCGCGCCCGTCCCTTGCGCCTTCGATGATTCCGGGAAGGTCGAGTATCTGTATCCTCGCATTCTCGTATTCCAATATCCCTGGGATGCATTTCAGGGTCGTGAAAGCGTACGCCGCTGCTTTCGACTCTGCTTTGGTGAGCTTGTTGAGGAGCGTGGATTTCCCGACGCTCGGAAGGCCGATTATCGCGACTGTGGCGTCCCCGCTCTTCTTCACATCGAAACCGCCCGCGCTGGCTCCGTGTTTTCTGGGAGAGAGCAGCTCGCGCCTGAGCTGCGCTATCTTTGATTTGACGATGCCGATATGGTACTCGGTCGCTTTGTTCTTCTGCGTCCGGGCCAGCTCGGCCTCGAGCTCCTTGAGTTTCTCCTGCACTCCCATGTTGTTCGATTATACTTCAACCTGTCAGTTTTTCAAATATGGGGCTCGAGCGCGGCACG
>CAILMU010000183.1 GCA_903835325.1 uncultured Microcaldota archaeon
CGCACATCCCGGGGCTCCCTCCCCAGTCCTTGCCCACGCATTCTACATCCATCATGGTCTGGAGGATGTTCCCGCTGATGGTGACATCGTGCATGAGCCCTGCCTTCTCCCCGTCCTTTATCATGTATGCCTCCTCAGCCTTGAACATGAATCCGCCAGCGAAGATGTCCACGCTCCCTCCCCGCATGCCCTTGAGATAGACGCCATCCCTCACATCGAAGACCTCGTCAAGGGACGCATCGCCTTTCTTGAAATAGGTGTTGCTCATCCTGACTATCGGGACCGATGAATACGATTCAGCCCTCGCATGCCCGTTCAGTCCGATATCCAATTCCTTGGCGGTCTCCATCGAATCGATATAGCCTCTCAGGATGCCCTTCTCCACCAAGCTCGTCTTGCGCGCCTCGACGCCTTCATCATCATACGCGTAGCGGCCGAAATCATCGGCTGTAGGGTCGTCATAAATAGTGACCAGCCCGTTGCCTATCCTCTTCCCTATCTTCCCGGCGAGGATGGATTCCTTGTCGACAACAGCATCAGCCTCGCATGCGTGACCTACAGCCTCGTGCGAGAACACGCCGGTCATCTCCGGATCCAATACGACCGTGAACCTGCCTTTTGGGGGGGATGCCGCCTTGAGGAGCCTCTGGGCCTTGTCCCGGGCCTTTGCGCTGATACCGAGATCCACCTTGTCGAAGCTCACCCTCGACCAGGACCGTTCATTCCCCCGTTGCAGGTTCCCGCCTTCGCGCGCTACGCATGCGCAGGAAAGATAGGAATATCCCGTGTCCTGGGAGATGTCCGCGCCTTCTGAATTGCACAACTCGGTGATGGAGCGGGAATCGGAGACAGAGATCGTCCTTGAAGCGATATTCTTCCCTTCCAGCCCCTTGGCCGCTTCCCGGAGCGCTTTCAGCCTCTCATCCGGGTCGACGAAAACGAACCTCTCCTTCACCCGCTTCTTGACTGGTTTCGGTATCGTAAGGGCTATCCTGCCTTTCCCTAGCCTAGCCAGGCGCTGGGCGCTGTCCAGCAGTTTCTTCACATCCTGCGTCATATCTCCGGAAGCGAAACCCCAGGAGCCTTTCTCCAGAACCCGTACCCCGATGCCTTCGATAGTGCCGGCAGACTGCTTCGCTTCGCCGTCGCTTATCCTCGCCGAGAAGCCTACAACCCTCTCGGACCTGATTTCAGCGTAATCGTATCCAGAAAGGAGCTTCTCGTAATCCAATTGCCCACCGGTTCTAATATCTATTTGAGGAACGGCTTTGCCTTCTCGGCGTATTCCATCACTGTCTTCTTGTCGTCCTTGTCTTTCACCATTCCGCAGAAGATATGGTTGTTGACCGGTATCATGACAAGGGTCTGCTCGTCGAAACTGAGCTCGAGCTGGTTTTGCGTGTCATTGTTCTTCTTCATCATGGCATCCGAGATGTTCACAACAGACGAGATAAGGCCCGAAGTGGTCTCGTTGATGGCCATCGTCGATGTGACCGGCACCCCGTCCACCCGCAGGATGGCCCCGCCTATCCCCTTCCCTTTCATCTCGTTCAGAAGCGCTTCGAGTTCTCCGGCCATAAAAATCACTAGATTATCGTCAGCCCTGTCGGGGCCACTCTTATCGGCAGCGGTATGTCCACATCAGGGACCTTGAGGGATATCTTCCCTCCTGTATCCATTATCGTGAAAATCGCATCCATGCCCTGCTCGAGTATGGATAGAAGCTGCTTGTCATGGACGCCTTCGTCTACCAAGAATAGCGTCGTCGCCTGGGCGCTCCTGAGCCTTCCTTCGATCACGCTCAGGAATTTCCTTATGGAATCCTTCGGGTTGTAGAGCACGAATGTGGAAAGGGTATCGAAGACTATGCGCATCCTCTTGCCGGCACTCGCCTTCACTGCATCATTGAGAGCAAGCGATAGGTCGTTCAGGGCGCTCGGGCCCGGGACAATCTTCACCGTGGGGTCAGGTTCCCCAATCGGCTCCTGGCTTCCGAGCGTGGTGCTGTAGCAGTCGATGAAGAAGATATTCTCCTTCTTCAGGTCTATCCCGACATTGGCTGCCTTGGCTATGATATCTGCAGGGGACGAGTTTCCGCATACGATATACGAGTTCTCGTTGTCGGCCGCGCACCCTGCGAAATGGTAGGCGAATGCAGATTTTTCCATGGAGCTCGGGCCCACCATGACGACGTTGCCCGGGTTCTGGTAGCCCCCTTCGAGTATGAGGTCAAGGTCCGGGATACCGGTGGATAGCCTGCTCCGTCTGAGTATCGGCATCTTCTCATCGACGCCGAGTTCTGGTCCTGCCATGCTCTGGATACGGTTGGAAGGTATATAAAGATAGTTTTGGGTCGGAGAATTGGGAAAACAATGATAAAAAATAGAGAAAAGAAAGAATAGCATCATGGCGATTATCCGATCCCTGGGTTGAGTGGTGGCACTATTTTCATACCGCCACCCTGGCCGCCGCCCGTACCTCCACCAGTCCCGCCGCCGAAAGTGCACGGGTTCGTTCCGAGGGGCTGATTCAGCATTGTTGCGATGATACCAGGTACAATCAGGTATATCAGAATCCCTATCACAGCGCCTGTCAGCATAGCTGTCGCCCATACCGAAGCCCTTGCCCTGGTCTCGGCACCGAGGACCTGGCCAGCCGCATAAACCACACCAGAAAGCACGATGAGCATCATGGCTGCGATACCCAAGAATGATTGGACTATGGTGCACAATCCCGACATCGCCGCTGTGACACTGGCCCCCTGGGCATTCGCGAGCGAGACCAGATTCAGTACCAGAATAGAAAGCAGCAGAAATCTTCCTATCGAACCGACAAACCCGATTCTTTTCAGGATATCCATCGTTTCACCTTATCGAAGAGCCCGCGCTGACAATGGCTATAAAGCTTCCGGATAATAAAAGTCGAAAAAACAAGAGAAAAAAATCAAAAAGAAAGATTCAACCGCATGGAGATCCTGGGTTGGCGACGGATGCACCCGTGCCTTGGACCAAAGTCCCGATGACAGTCGGCACAATCAGGTATATCAGAATCCCTATCACAGCGCCAGTCAGCATTGCCGTCGCCCATACCGAAGCCCTTGCCCTGGTCTCGGCACCGAGCACTTGCCCCGCGGCATAAACCACACCTGCAAGCACAATAAGCATCATCGCGGCTATTCCGAGGAATTGCTGGACCGTGGAGCAGAGCCCTTTCATCGCAGTGACTATATTGGAAGCCTGGGCATTAGATACGGACACCAGATTCAATACCAGTATAGCGAGCAGAAGATATTTTCCGATTGAATTGATCAATCCCATATTTTTCAGGATATTCATGCGTTCACCTAATTCACCTATCAATCCGGCGATATTTATAAAACCGACCCCCGGCATCCAAGCATCGCTTCCGCTGGGACACTGATGAAGAAGAAATTTGAAAAAAATATTGGAAAAAGAAGGGGAAATCGGATTTTCAAGCCATTATTTTCCAAAATCGCATGCGTTCCCGGTCAACCCAGACCCAGTCATCAAAGTCGAGATGACCATCGGCACAATCAGGTATATCAGAATCCCTATCACAGCGCCTGTGAGCATCGCTGTCGCCCATACCGAAGCCCTTGCCCTGGTCTCGGCACCGAGCACTTGCCCCGCGGCATAGACCACACCAGCAAGCACGATGAGCATCATCGCTGCTATCCCCAGGAATGATTGGACCGTGACGCACAAGCCCGACATCGCGTTCTTGATGTTTTGTGATCCGGTTGTATCGGCATTAGCCAAGGATACCAGATTCAATACCAGCACCGTGAACAGCAGATATCTCCCAATCGAGTTGATCGTGTCCATTTTTCTGATGATGTTCATGATTTCACCTATTTTACCTACCAATCCGGCGATATTTATAAAACCGGTGCCTACGTCTTGGTCCAGCTAATACTAGTTTAACGAAGAAAATATCAAAAGAAAGAGAGTTCTGGTGCGCAATCTACTAGATTCAGAATGCGCACGGGTTTGTCGGGTTCGTTGAACCCATAAGCTGAGCGATGACCGTCGGCACAATCAGGTATATCAGTATCCCGATGACAGCGCCTGTCAGCATCGCTGTCGCCCATACCGAAGCCCTTGCCCTTGTCTCGGCACCGAGCACTTGCCCAGCGGCATAGACCACACCAGCAAGCACGATGAGCATCATCGCAGCTATACCGAGGAATCCCTGAACTGTGGTGCATAAGTTCGACATCGCGTTCTTGATATTGGCAGACCCATCGGCATTCGCCACCGATGCCAGGTTCAATATCAGCACCGTGAACAGCAGATATCTCCCAATCGAATTGATCGTGTCCATTTTTCTGATGATGTTCATGAGTTCACCTTTCTGTTTGGTCTATTTCTTTTAGTTAAGCATTATAAACACTATTTCACGGTTGTTTTCCTTCCGAAGACAAGCCTGCCAAGGTCGAAAACATAGTTCGCTATCTCGGTTACATCGAGCTTTGTCTTCCCGCTGAATCTCGCCATGAAGATATATGGGATGTCTTTGATTCTGATTTTCGGGTTATCATATATAAGATTCAGTAATATTTTATATCCTTTCACCCGGACTCTTGTCCGGCTCAATATCTCCTTTTTAACCAAAAAGAACCCGCTCAAAGGATCTGAGGTGCGCCTAGCCACAAACGGCCTGCACATCGCCTCAGCGCTTTTCGATATCGCATCCCTGGAGGCGTTCCATTCCTTGCTTTTCCCCCCGCCGGAGATATTCCTACTGGCGATTACAAGGTCATAACCCTCCCTTGAATCGAACATCTTCCTTGCGGTTTCAGGAGGGTGAGACAAATCCCCGTCCATGACGAGGATCCATTCTCCCGACGCGCTTTCTGCCCCATCCCTAACCGCGCTCGCAAGCCCTAGTTTTCCCGCACGGGGAACGAGTTTTATTTTTTTCCCGAAATCCGGAAGCGAGCGTATCGCACCCGCGGTCCCGTCCGGCGAATTGTCATCGACAAAAACAATCTCGTATTCGACATCTGAGAAAGCCTTGGCTATCCCTTCAGCCAATGGCAAAACATTCCCCTTCTCATTATACGTGGGGACTACTATCGATAGGAGAACCATCGGATAACCAATCAAGTTCGGATTATTAATATCTAGCGTTTCAATATATTACGATGAAAAAGCCAGCTCTCACCATCGGCATCTGCGCGCATAATGAGGAGGCGAACATCAAGGCCCTTCTCCTGCAGATCCTGGGTTCAAAGCCTGCCGAAGCTACGATAAACGAGATACTCGTGGTATCGTCCGGCTCCACAGACTCCACCGATAGCATCGTCTCGGATTTCTGCGAGCACGACCCGCGTCTCCGCTTAATCCGCGAACCAGAGCGCCTGGGCAAAGTATCAGCGGTAAACAAGATACTGAAACAGGCGAAAACCGGCAGCGACATAATCATAATCTCCGGGGCCGACCTTCAAATCCGCGAAGACACCATCGATAATCTCGTCAGCGCCTTAGAAGACCCATGCGTCGGAATGGCCGGCGCGAGGATTATCCCCACGAATGCTCCAGACTCGTTCTCAGGTTTCTGCTCGCATCTTGTCTGGGACATGCATCACAGGATTGCCATGCATTCACCGAAATGCGGTGAACTAATCGCGATCAGGAACAACGGCTACTCGATACCGTCCGATATGGCGATTGATGAGGCGTATTTGGAATATGCAGTGCAAAAGGACGGCTTTTCCATAGCATACGCGAAAGATGCGATAGTCTATAACAAAGGCCCGGGGTCGACTGGCGACTACCTGAAACAGCGTAGAAGGATACATGCCCAGCATATGAAGCTCAAGGAATCGACAGGATATAGCGTCTCGACATCCAACCCCGCCATGATTCTCGGAGCGCTCACGTCTCATCTATCGAAAAGCCCGCGTTCGTTTGTTTTTGGTATCGGAGCGATTGGATTGGAGTCAGTCGCGGTTTTCCTCGGTTCCTATGATTTCTACATCGCCAAAGAGGATCATAGCGTCTGGGATGTCGTCACGAGCACGAAGGACCCGGATATCATGAGGAAATCGATGGCGAAGAAGGTGAAGTCATGATACGCATCGCGATGGCAGCGCCGAAAGCGATTCTATTCCGCACCATCGGCTCCCCGAAATCATTGCCATTCAATCTCACAATCAGCCTGACCTATAGTTGCAATTCCAGATGCAAGACATGCAACATCTGGAAGATGAAAAAAGAGAGGAGCGAGCTTTCGCTCGAAGAATATGAACATATTTTCCGCAATCTTGGCAGCAGCGCCTTCTGGGTCACATTGAGCGGAGGAGAGCCGTTCCTGAGGAAGGACATCGTGGAAATCGCATCCTCGCTCTACAAGAACTGCCGACCTAAAATCATCAACATCCCGACAAACGGCCTATTGGGCGAGATGATCGCAGAAAAATCAAGGCAAATCGCGCTCGCATGCCCGAAATCAGAAATAGTCGTGAATCTCTCGCTTGATGGGGTGGGGAAGAAGCACGACGAGATTCGTGGAGTGCCAGGAAATTTCGATAAGGCCATGACAACGTACTCGCACCTTCGCAAAATCAATCTCCCCAACTTCTCTCTCGGCGTTCATTCAGTCATCTCGAAACTGAACCACAACGACATCCCCGGGCTCTGCGATTTCGTGCTGGATGAATTGAAACCCGATTCCTATATCAGCGAAGTGGCAGAACGAAGGGTCGAGCTTGGCACTACTGAATCCGATATCACTCCCAGCGCGGAGGATTA
>CAILMU010000184.1 GCA_903835325.1 uncultured Microcaldota archaeon
GCGTTTATCGCGTGCCTGCCTCTACCGAGCACAGTGCCTTTCAGGAGCCAGTTCCTGATGCCGAATTCCTGCAAGAATAGCGCCAGGATGAGCGCGTTGTGCCTGCACACGCCTTTCCGGTCCTCCTCGAAATAGGCGTTCATCACGACAGTTCTTTCATTCAACCTCTCTTTCGCTTCTTTATCATCCTCTTCGTCATCCTCGATATTCGTCTCGGAAACCCGCCTCCTCACCTCTTTGGCGAGGAAGCTCACCAGCTTCTTCTTGTTCTCGAGGCTGTTGCCGTTCGATTCCGAAATGATGTAATCGAGCGCGAGCGCCTTCAATTCGACCAGATGATGGGCGAACATGAACTTGTCGGCTTTCAGCCTCTCGCGGAAATCTATCTTGCTCCCGAAATCATAGAACCCGTGCATGATGTATTGCGGCATCCCGCTCCGGGTGATATTGTCCGGCTGGAAGAGCGCGCAGTCCAATGTCAGTTCTAATGCGATGGATGCGCGGATATATTCCTTGCGGAGAAGCGGATCATCGATCACTGCTATAGCATTGCGGATGTTGGCGAGAGAAGCGAGGGGTTCGCGGGAAAAACGGGCGAGGAGCTCCTGCTCTTCGTTTTCTTCGAGCCAGCCATCGTAAGAGCATTCCAGATTGCCCAGATTTCCAGGGTTGGATGCGTTTATCACCCGCGCGAGCTGGCGCATCTTCCCGAGCATCTGCCGCAGGGGAAGCGTCTCTGAGATGTCAGGGACCTTCCTTTTTTCCTCGGCTTTTTTCAGGCTCTCGCCTTCGGATTCGCTTATCAGCTCGAGGGCGAGCGAGAATGAATCGGTGCTTGCTGATTGCGAGCGTATCTGGAGCATGCGGGCGAACTCGTAGGATAACAGCGGCAGCTTGTCGCCATCGCCGTCCTTCATCCGCTCATCGAAACATTTGGAGAGCGCCCGGGCGGTTTTGATATCGGATATAGCCATACGGGCAGCATCGGCGATGTCCGGTGCATCGGCGCGCCCCATGATTTCGCCCAGGCGCATCAGGGGCATCAATATCTCGGCATCGCATTTGGCTGGGATGACAAGCCGCCCTTTCCATATTGCACCGCCCTCCGGCTTTTTGGTGGCGAGATACCAATCCACGAGCGATTTCACTTCCGGCTCAGGTTCGCATCCAGGCGCTGATTGAATGGGCGGAGGGATCTCAGAAATTACCTTGCACGGTTCTGGCTGGATGACCGGCATAGGAGCAGGCTGGGATATGGGCGCTGCCGGAGTCGCCGGAGGAGGGGACGCATCTTCGGCTTTCCTCTCATCCGCGCTTCTGCATCCCTTCTCTGGAGCGAGGTGAAACCGTTCATTCGCTATCCTCGCGCCGATGCGCGCCAAATCCAATGATTTCACCGCGCGCCGGGCGGAGGCCAACCCGTCACCAGTCCCTGGGTTGTTCATATGGCTGGAAGAGTTTCCGGGTCCTTTGAAACGGGGTGGCATGGGTTCACTTGTTGATATAGATATAATAGTATGTTCATAGATGGTTTTAATAATCTGTGGTTTTTTGTAATAAATAGTGAAAGTATATCCTTGCGCATCGCGGATAGACAGGTGAAACCCGTGCAATTTATATGCTTTTTCTATATATTATAGCAGAGGCCGCAAGAGTCATGCTGATTGTTGATCCTCATGGAATTGCCTAATATTTACAAGGGGAATTACAAGCTTCTGATGATCCCTCCGATCATCATGATACTCATATCGCTGTATTTCATCCCGCAGATAAAGATGGGCGTGGACTTCCAGGGAGGGACCCTGATAACGCTTGCCCTCAAGGAGCCGGTCAGCGCGGACACCCTCACCAGCCAGCTCAAAACGGAGGGACTGGATGCAAAAGTCCAGGTGTACCAGACCACTGTCGGGGACAAGGCGGAGATAGAAGTGCCCCAGAGCCAGGACCTTGTGAAGGCCGAGTATCTGCGCAACAATTTCAC
>CAILMU010000185.1 GCA_903835325.1 uncultured Microcaldota archaeon
CGCAGGAGCCGATGAGGTATTCTCTTGTCGACCAGGTCATCAAGAAGCGCCTGGTGGGAAAGCCGTTCCTGAAAGGCAATGTCATACAGGTCGGCATCTTCGGTACTTCGATCCCGCTTCTCGTTTCGCAGGTTTTCCCCCAGGGGCCGGTCATCATCTCCGAGGATACAGAGGTCAAGATACAGAAGGAGCCGGTCAAAGAGATAGCGAACGTCCCGAACACCACATATGATGATGTGGGCGGATTGCGCGATGTCATCCAGAAGGTCCGCGAGATGATAGAGCTTCCACTCCGCCACCCTGAGATTTTCGAGCGCCTCGGCATCGATCCTCCCAAGGGGATTTTGCTCTATGGCGCGCCAGGGACAGGGAAGACGCTCCTGGCGAAAGCGGTCGCCAACGAGAGCGACGCGAACTTCTACTACGTCGGGGGCCCGGAGATAATAAGCAAATTCGTGGGCGAGAGCGAAGAGAGGCTGAGGAAGCTTTTCACCGAAGCCCAGGAGAATGCTCCTTCGATAATATTCATAGACGAGATAGATGCGATAGCCCCGAAACGCGAGGAGGTCATGGGCGAAGTGGAAAAACGCCTTGTTTCGCAGCTTCTGACCGTCATGGACGGGCTGAAGGCGCGGGGCGAAGTGATTGTGATAGGGGCGACGAACCGCCCGGACAGCATCGATCCGGCGCTCCGCCGGCCCGGGAGATTCGACCGCGAGATCGAGATAGGCGTTCCGGATAAAGCAGGCAGGAAGGAGGTACTGACGATCCATGTCAGGAACATGCCTTTGGCACCGGATGTCAATGTCGAGGAGATAGCCGGGATAACCCATGGCTACACCGGGGCTGACCTGTCGTTGCTGACCAAAGAAGGAGCTCTCAAGGCACTTAGAAGGATTTTGCCCATGATAAATATCGAGGAGGAGACGTTGTCCCAAGAAATCCTTGACAAGATAATCGTGAACAGGGATGATTTCTTCAATGCCATGCACGAGATACAGCCATCGGCGCTCCGTGAAGTCTATGTCGAGCGCCCGGTCGTCCGATGGGAGGATATCGGCGGGATGGAAGAGACGAAAAGGCAGATACAGGAAGCTGTGGAATTGCCTCTGAAGAAGCCTGAGATCTTCGAGAAGATGGGGATCCGGCCGATAAAGGGGATATTGCTCTACGGCCCGCCAGGTACCGGCAAGACATTGCTAGCAAAAGCCGTCGCCAATGAGAGCGAGGCTAATTTCATTTCTATCAGCGGTGCGCAGGTCCTGACGAAATATGTAGGCGAATCAGAGAAATCTGTGCGCGAGCTGTTCAAGAAAGCGAGGATGTCGGCCCCCTGCATACTGTTCATCGACGAGATAGATGCGATAGCTCCGCGCAGGAGCGGGAACAGCGAGGCAGGCACGCTTGTCACAGAACGGGTCGTGGATACGCTGTTGACTGAGATGGACGGGCTCCAGAGCCTGAAGAATGTCGTGGTGATAGCCGCTTCGAACAGGCCGGATATCCTTGACCCTGCGCTCATGAGGCCGGGAAGGTTCGACAGGATAATAGAGGTCACAGCGCCGGATGAGAAGGCGAGGCTCAAGATATTCCAGATTTGCGTGGCGAAGATGCCACTGGATAAAAACGTGGATTTGAAGGAGCTATCCACAGCGACCGAAGGCTTCACAGGAGCGGATATAGAAAATCTCGTGCGGGAAGCAGGCATGTGGGCAATCCGCGAAGGCGCGAAGAAGGTGTTGGCGAAGCATTTCGAAGCATCTTTCAAGCTGGTTGTCCCAAGCATCAAGAAGGAGCATATAGAGAGCCTCAATAAGTTCAAGACGAGCGCCGCGACCATGTACCGCTGAGCGGAACCGAGGAGCACGGATCCGGGAAAGGGGTTAAAAGCGCGCTTCAACCAAGATACTTCAAGGGAACCAGGTGTGATGATTGGAAGGAATAGATTTATCCGCAGATGAAGTCATCCAGATAGGGGTAAGCGTCCTGGCGATATCGTTCGCCTTCGCGCTCATCTTCAGCGGAGCCAGCATCTATGACGGGTCATTGTTCAGCCTCTTCACTTCGTCGCATCGGGGCGAGTTCTTCGTCCTGACTGTCGTTTCTATCGTGTCTGTGGGGACCGGATTCGTCCTCCACGAGATGGGCCACAAGCTCGCGGCCATCTATTACGGGGCCAAGGCCAGGTTCGTGATGTGGACCAAGGGGCTCCTGTTCATGCTTTTCACAGCCGTGTTCTTGGGAATGCTTTTCGCAGCGCCCGGCGCCGTGTATATCTATGCTGATAAGATAAAGAAAAGGGAGAACGGCATCATATCGATCGCCGGGCCGATAGTGAACCTGCTGATAGTCCTTGTGTTCATGGGATTGGAGGCTGTCGCGCCCATCAAGATATACCTCTCGTTCTTCAACGGCGTTCCGATGGAAGGCTTCGGAATCAGCGGAGGCGCGATATATGTATGGCGCTTCGGGGCGGCGATAAACCTGGTCCTTGGCCTCTTCAACATGATACCGGCTTTCCCCCTGGACGGGAGCAAGGTCTTCGACTGGAGCAAACCGTATTGGGCGCTATTCCTGATAGCCCTGGTGGGGACAGGATTGATTTTCGGGCTGATAGGCATCCCGTACCTGATAATGTGGGTCATCCTGCTCATCATCGCTATCGTGCTCTCAAGAATAGCATTCGGGTGAACTTATGCGAGGGGCTGAAGCAGTTGTCGAGCGCTGTTCCTTGATTGGGCTGCCGGCTGTAAGGAAGAGCAGGATAGCTAAGGAATACCGGGTGGGCGCACTCGACTCGATGCTCCGGAGGAACCGGACGCGGAGCGAGGCGAGATTGCTGAATCGGGCGAAACTCGCCGGAGTTTCTTGTCCTACTGTACTTGAAGTGGATGAATTCTCGATTGTGATGACGCTTATCGATGGGAGCAGGCCTGAGATGGATGAGAAACAGGCTCATGAAGCAGGCTCGATACTCGCGAAGCTCCATAAAAACGATATCATACATGGCGATTATACGCCAGCGAATCTCATCGAGAGCGAAAAAGGAATTATTTTCATCATTGATTTTGGATTGGGTTTCGTCTCGAACGATATCGAAGATAAAGCCACGGACGTCTTCACCATGCTCAGGGCGCTCAAAGGCAAATGGAAGAGCTCGGAAAAAAACAAAAAAAGCGCGAGCGATTCGTTCATCGATGGATATAGAAAATACGAGAAATCCGCGAGCGTACTCGAACGGGTGAAAGGTATTGAGAAGAGGGTAAGATACGCGTTCTGATGCTTAATAAGATTCAACCCATCGAATAAAATCTCCTTAAAAACCGTCGTTATCTCATTATATACGGGCTAGAGCGGGGCCAGGGGTCCCGGCATCGCAAATCCCCTTAGGCGACTCGAATGCC
>CAILMU010000186.1 GCA_903835325.1 uncultured Microcaldota archaeon
CCAATCCCGCGTGCTCATGCTCGACAATTCGCTCTCGAGCGGGGAATCCGGAGGGCTTCCTGTTTTCAATTACATGCTAATCTCCGCAAATTCTTTCGAACTGCTGAAGGACCCTAAAGATGCCCTGGTCCTGGGAACGGCAGCCGGCATCCAGGTCGAGCAGATTAAGCGGGATTTCAGCTCCATCCATGTGGATGCCGTCGACATTGACAAGGACGCGATAGATGCCGGGGTACGATACTTCTCATTGAAAGAGGACAACCGGACTACGATATTCATCGATGACGCGAGGCATTTCGTTTCTTCGGCCGACAAGTCATACGACCTGGTCATAGTGGATGTGTTCCGTTCGAACTCCCCGCCCCCGCACATCGCCACGGTCGAGTTCGTGCGTTCTTTGAAATCCGTGATGGAACCGGATGCAGCTGTCGCTGTGAACCTCATCGGGACACTGAAGCGCGGAGACGGGTACATACAATACATGTACGACACGTACCGCTCGCAGTTCGACCATGTCTATATCTTCCCGAGCGCAGATGAGGGTGTGCGCCAGAATGTCGTCCTCATCGCTACCGACCGGGATAACCTGGCGTTCGAGCAGAAATACCTGAACAAGACATACCAGATGATATACGACCCCGGATTGATATTCAGCGACAGCAAGAATCCTGTGGAGCTGTTGTCGACCCAATGATAGGCGCCCCCCGGGCCGGATCCCAGCTTCGCTACCCCATCGCTATAAGTATAATAAACACCCCGCACCAATTCTTCCTTATATGAGAATCATCCTCTTCTACAACCGCTCGATACACGAGAATGCCGCGCACTATTACCAGCTCGCCAAAGAAGCGCGGGAGAAGCTTGCCGGCGTGCATAAAGCGATAGAAGAGAGCAGGAAAGAATTGGAATCCGCAGAGAAAGTGGAGAAAAAACACGTTCGGGTGGTCAGGCAGAAGGAATGGTTCGAGAGATACCATTCCGCGAAGACCTCCAACAGCCTCCTAATGATAGGCGGGCGGAATGCGCAACAGAACGACCAGCTCGTGTCGAAGCATATGGACGAACCGGACCTTTTCTTCCATGCTGATATCCAGGGCGGGACGGTGGTGATATTGAAAGACGGGGCAGGCGCAACCGATGCTGATTTCGCCGAAGCGGCGCAGTTCGCAGCATCGTTCTCGAACGCATGGAAGAACGGGAACGCATCGGTGGACGTCTATGCGGTTTCCAAAAACCAGCTGACAAAAAATGTCAGCGGCGGTTTCGTGCCTTCAGGAGCGTTCGCGATTCTTGGCGAAAGGAAGTGGTTTAGGAGCACGAAACTCGCACTCAGGATAGGAATATCGAAAGAGGATGGGAGGATACGCGTAGTCCCGGACGTTTCGGCAATACGCATGAAAGACGAGCTTATAGTCGTACCTTCCCTTGCCGGGAAGGAGAAAGGGGCGCTCGCGAAATCGCTGGCGAAACGCTTCAATATCCACCCGGACGAGCTCCTTGAGATATTGCCGAACGGGAAGAGCAGGACCGTCTCACGCTAAGCGAAGCCCATCGCCTTATAAAAACCGGAAAATCGGGATAATCTTTATAAATCTTATTGTTGTATCGCTTTCAGTAAATAATATGATATGAAAACCTAGAACTAGGTGATATGGAATGAATATGAAAACAATCTTGGCCCTCTTGGGGGTCATGCTCTTCGGAGCTGGAATAGTGATGGCGATCACCGGTGCAACCGTCACTACGCAGGTCAAGCAAACACGGTGGACTCAGCCGTTGGTTGCGCCTACCACAAACGTCACCGCAATAGGCGGCGATGTCTGGTATGCCAACCTGAGCGGTGGCAATGCCCTTACCACAAGGTGGGCGGCCTTCTACGGCATGGTGACCGGTGGACTCGTACTGTCTGATAACACGAACCAGACGGCATATGTGTTCCAGTGGAACACCTGGAACGCCTCGCGTGGCGGAGTTGTCTGCGCATCGAAGAGCTCTGCTCTGACATTCGCGACCGACACCGCCCTGACGAACGCAAGCCTAGACGGCCTCCTTGGCTACACAGGCTTTGATGATTCTGCAGCCAAGACGTTCGCGGATGCTCAGAATTGCTACCTGAACTTCTCCACTGGTGTCACAATCGCTACGACAGCGAAGGCAACCCACCTTAATGGTTCCTTCTGGACCTGTGCTGTGAACGCGACTGGTTCTACCACTGAGCCGGCCTACTGCACGAACATAACATCCGCCAACAACTTCAAAGGCCAGACGGTGAACTACGAAGTCATGGTGCCGGTCAACCAGACGTCGACCCCGGTCTACTTCTACGCGAACCTGCAGTGAAGGGAAAGACCCTTCATTTTTTTCCTTTTATTTTTCAATATCTTCTCATTGAATCCGACGAATTCATTGAATCCGACGAATTTCGTTATCATATGGTTTATAAACCTTCTTTCCGTATCGCTTCCAGCATATCCCATATTACAGGTGTTTAATGATGAATATGAAAACAATCTTGGCCCTCTTGGGGGTCGTGCTCTTCGGAGCTGGATTAGTAACGGCCATCACCGGTGCGAATGTCACAGCTTCTGCGAAACAGACCTCCTGGACAGCTCCGGCCAGCACTCCTGGCAACATCTCCGTCATAGGCGGCGATGTCTGGTACGCCAACCTGAGCGGCTCCAACACACTCACAACGAGGTGGGCAGCATTCTACGGCATGATGACCGGTGGGCTCGTACTATCTGATAATACGAGCGCGTCGGCATATGTTTTCCAATGGAACACCTGGAGCCCCTCGCGCGGCGGAGTTGTCTGCGCATCGAAGAGCTCTGCTCTCAATTTCGCGACCGACAACCCCTTGACGAAGGCAAGCCTGGACACCATCCTTGGCTACACGGGCTTTGATGATTCTGCAGCCAAGACGTTCGCGGATACTCAACCATGCGGCCTGAACTTCTCCACTGGTACCACACTCGGTCTGACGGCGAAGGTATCCCACACGAACGGGGCCTTCTGGACCTGCGCAGTGAACGCCAGCGGTTCCACTGAGCCGGCCTACTGCACGAACATCACATCCGCCAACAACTTCAAGGGCCAGGCCGTGAACTACGAAGTCATGGTGCCGGTCAACTCGACCGCGACGCCGTTCTACTTCTAC
>CAILMU010000187.1 GCA_903835325.1 uncultured Microcaldota archaeon
CCGTTCAGCGCGCTTATCTGCATATCCGCGTTATCGAGCGCTGCGAGCATCGCGGTCTCGTTGCTGGTTGCGCGTGCGCTATCCACCTGATTCGAATAATTCTGCAGGGATAGGCGAAAACCGGTCAAGGTGCCGTTCAATCCCTCCAATTCCATGGTCTCGTTCTTCGCGTCGGTTATCTGGCTGAGCGTGCTGTTCCGCAACGATTGAAGGCCCATGATATTCAATCCGAGCGCAGCGGCAGTGACATTATCGCTGGCAGTCGATTTGATGGCCTCCAGCCCGCTTATTGCCAGCCCAAGTTCGACCGCTGTCTGGTTGAGCTCATCCGTCTGGTTCACGAGCTTGCCGTGGGTGTCCTGGACGGCATTTATCGAGGCATTGAGCGCTTCTGTCGCATTCAATAGGAAATAATCCGTCTCATTGAGGAGCGCAGCGTTTCCGGTTGATGCATCGATTAGCGCAGCCTTCTGCATGGCGAGCGAACCCTTGAGCAGGTTCACGCTCGCGCTGGCATTGTCAAGCGATGCTTCCAGATCCGCCGCATCGCTATCGTTCATCCCGGCCCTGATCTGGATGAGATTGGCTTTCGTCTGGGCAATCTTGGCCCTGCTCGCCGATATCTCGCCCGCAAGCGCATCCGCAGAATCATTGAGCGCGCCAAGCTCCTTCCAGGCTCCACTCACATACGTCTTCGTGATATCCGCCGAAGATGCCTGCACGACCGAGGTCATCGCGGCCAGGACCGCCTGCTCGAGGGCAAGGTCGGAGTTGTCGACAAGTATCCTTATCTTCGAGCCGTTCCCCTTGCTGAGGGTCCCTTCGAAATCCTGCGGGACGATGATTATCGCTTTCAGCTGGCCGTTCTTGAACTGGTTGAGCGCGTCCGTTTCGGATTCGAAGCTGCTTATCTTGAAGGCCTTGGATTCGTTCAGGCCTTTCAGGAGCATCACGGAGAAGCTTGAATTCTGCGGCCCTACTACCCCTATCGGCAGGCCGTTTATCTCCATGGAGCGGAACGAGCTTCCCATGAAGAGCATGATGATGACCGGGAACGCCAGCAGGACAAGGAGCATGGTGCGGTCGTGCGAGATCTCGAGCAACTCCTTCATGATTGCTGAAATGAATTTCATGATTACACCGATCCAATCCTTTTTCCGCATCCGCTCCCGGGCCCTACTCCGCCGGTTTCATCAGATACGCGAAAACATCCTCCATCTGGTTCAGCTTGTACCTCTCCTTGAGCTCTTTCGGGGTCCCGCTCGCTACTATGCGCCCGGCGAACATTATCGCGACCCTCCCGCAAAGGCTCTCTATCTCGTCCATGTAATGCGATGTGAGGATTATCGTCTTCCCTTCTTTGTGCAATGTCTCTATCACGCCCCATATCTCGTGGCGAACCACAGGATCCAGCCCGACCGTCGGTTCATCAAGGAACACTATCTTAGGGTCGTGCACGAGCGAGCACGCCATGTTCAATCTCTTCTTGGTCCCGCCGGATAGTTTGGATGCGATGGTCTCCTTCTTCTCGTCCAGCCTCATATCCTTCAGGAGCTTCTTCAGGCGCTTCTCGGTTTCAGTGCCGCTGATGCCGAATTGCGAAGCGAAGAACCTTAGGTTTTCCGCGACCGTCAGCGTGTCATAGAAGGAATCCGCCTGCGTCACGAAACCTATCTGCATCCGCACGAAATCAGATTCCTTTATGTCCCGACCCATGATCTTAATGTGTCCTGAGGATGGCGCGAGGAGACCGGACAGCATATTGAACGTCGTGGTCTTGCCGGAGCCGTTGGATCCGAGCAGCCCGAAGAGCTCGCCTTCTTCGACCTTGAAGGATATCCTGTCCACTATGATTCTCTCGTTGATGACCTTGACAAGCTCCTTCACTTCCACAGCGCCAGGCATATACTTGAGAAATCGTCAGGTGCCGATATAAATCTTTCCAGAGCAAATCGGGATAGGTGGCACGTCTGGTCGATTTCAGGTTCGCGGAAGATAGCATCAGGAAAGGCTCCAAGACATTCCATTTCGCGTGCCGTTTCATGAGCCGGGAGCGGCGCAACGCTTTCTACGCGATATACGCGTTCTGCAGGCACACAGACAACCTCATCGACGACAACGAGGGGAAGCCGAAGCTGCAGCGCATGCTGATTACGGATTGGAAGAAACGCTTTTTGGAAGCGTTCGAGAAAGGCGAATCTGAGGACCAGATACTCGGCCCGTTCGTCCACATCATGAAAAAAAACGATATCCCGCTCAGATACCCGCTCGAGCTCATCAAAGGGGTCAGCATGGATATCGGCAGGAAGGAATACGCGACGTTCGCGCAGCTTCGGCGCTATTGTTACCGCGTCGCTTCCGTGGTCGGCCTCATGCTGATGCATGTCATGGGCCTCGGCGACAAGATATCCAAGATGAAACGCTATGCGATAAAACTGGGGATAGCCATGCAGCTCACAAACATCCTGCGCGATGTGGGCGAGGATGCCCGGATGGGCCGGGTCTATTTCCCGATGGACGAGCTTGCGCAGTTCGGGCTCACGATAAAAGACATACTGGAATTGCGCAAGACCGACCGCTTGATAGATTTCCTTAAATTCCAGGTAAGGCGCGCGAGGCGCTACTACCATGAAGCCGTGAAAGGTCTGGCTCTGATTCACAAAGATGCCCGGATCGTCATCTCTATGGCATTTACCATGTACCGCGAGATACTCAAAGTCATAGAAGAGAACGGCTACGAGGTCTACACGAAGCGCGCCTATGTGAATACGATGAGGAAAGTCATACTATACTTCAGGATATCCCTTTTCGGCGTGCCGGCAGGGTACTGAGCCGCTTTCTTGATTTTCTTTATCAAAGCGTCAGCCTGTTTATCGAAATCCTTCCAGCTTGCGTCGTCTCGGTCTCGATTGCCGAATAGACCTCCTCGACCTTGTATCCGTGCGCTTCCCCCTGGATTTTCGGGTCGTTCACCTCCCCGGCAAGATGGAAGAAAGGCATGATTATATTTCCGCCATCAGCCAGGTACCTCTTCGAATCCTCGAGGAACCTCTTGATGAGCCCCCCGTCATCGAGCATGGATATAGCTACCCGTGGGAGATGCTTCGGTGAAGCAGGGAAGAACGGATGGTTGAACACTATCAATCTGGCTTTCAGGGAGATGTTCTGGAAAAGGTCGCTCTCGATGGCTTCAGCTATCCCCCCGACCGAGCACCGTTCGATATTCTCTTTGGCATTGGCGACCGCCTTTTGTGATATGTCGGAGAGGATCGCGTATCTCGCTCCTCCTCTAGCCATCGCTATCCCCTGCAAGCCAGAACCTGTCCCCACGTCGATCGCTACATGGTCTGCATAAAGCTTCGGGTTCTCCCAGAGGAACCTCGCGAGCCTGAGCGATGTCATGCGCTCGGGCCTCATGATGTCCTTGAAGACACAGAAATCCCTGAGGACTGCGTTCTTGCCCAAGGTTATATCCACAGAATAAGTCTCGTGGCGGTGCTCCTGGAGCTGGCGATAAATCTGCCTTGCCTGCGCTGCGTTCAATGCCATCGATATCATCCTTTCATCGCTACGAATCTCATCGCCGCAGCGAGTTTCGGGTCGGAGCGGATTATCTCGATAGGCTGTCCGGCATCTCTCTGGATATTGGCGATCTTATTCTCTAGCATAGCGATTTTCTTCTCCAGGGATATGATGAAGGCATCCGCCTCTTCACGTATTATCTCGCCCTGTTTGGCCCTCATCCCCTCTATGGTTCTGATAGAATCATTCATCTTCCCGATAGAATCATTCATTTTCCTGATATCCTCCGAATCCCCGACCTGCGCGTCCGCCATCAGGGCATCTAGGATTTTCGAATCCCTAAACGCATTCAACAAGATGCCCTTTCCCTTCAACGCTTGCAGCAAGATGCCCTTTCCCATGAACGCATCCAGCAAGAAACCTGTATTTCCCTCGATCATGCTGATGTCGGTTTTTGGGACCAGGAACGCGCAATAGGTGAAATATTTTTCCGGTTGGCCCCCGGTATTCGGCAAGGAAAAATGGGCCCTTTCTGGGAATGCCCTCAAAACACCCTCAAGGCTGAAACTGATGTTCATCTCGAGCATCGATGTGATATAGACCGTGTCGCGAGCATTTCCTCTTGCTGGGGCATCCAATATCTCGAATGCAAGCCCGATTCCCTCCCGTGTTTTCGCGAAAAACCCCAGGCTGTCGCCATCGAAATTCACGACCCGCCGTTGTGCCGGGCTTACTTGAGAATAGCCGCATGATCCTAGCAATCCCTTGAAGCGCGCCGCTTCATCACGAAAAACACGCTTACCAATCGCTCTGGTCCTCTCCTCCTTCCCGATACCGAATATCTTTACGCTGTGGCATGCCATTAGATTATGTTATATCTTTTGGTTTTTTATATATAACTTATTTCAATCAATTTCTACTCTCTCAATTTGAACCTCAGCAACGCCGCAATCTTCCCCAG
>CAILMU010000188.1 GCA_903835325.1 uncultured Microcaldota archaeon
CAGCTCGATCCCAATGCCCGCATCAACCTTTTCAGCGACCATGTCCAGTCGGTCACTGCGGAAAAAGGCAAATGGGTGGTGATCGAGAACACATCATCCGGGAACCCGCTTTATTCCTATTCGCGTGGTTTTTTGACCAAACCTGAGAAATATGTCTCAGATTACCTGATATCAGAGGACAATGGCCTTGCCGGCGCACTTCCAGACGAGGTGAAGGGCTGGTATCTCCATCCTCTGGAACGTTTCGGGAAAAAGCCTCCACCTGGTTTCATGCCATTCAGCGAATCCCAGCAGGGGGATGCAATCGACATCCAGGGGCCGCAGCCGTTCCAGCTCAGCCCATCAGAGCATCCGGCTTTCTTGGATGAGGAAAACGCGAAAGCGGATAAATCGTCTTCGGGCGCATCAGGTAGGGGACCCACAAATCGCTTGGTCTCGGAAAGAGCGAAAAGAATAGAGTTGATCGAGAGCCTGCTCTCGATCTCAACGAAAGATTACTCCCATATCCAGTCGATGGTCACTACGTTGATGAGGGGCAAGCTATTCGAGATAACAGACTATTCCAAAGCGATAAACCATAGCGTGGATATCATGCTGGAAAAGAGCCTGTACGAAGAATTCAATATCTATGAGGATGCGGAACGCTACGTCGCTTCACTGCTTCCGAAACCCCCCGGCCGTTTCATCGACTCCAGGCCTGTATTGGCAACAGAGATCCGCGATTCAAATCCTTCACAGGAAAGGGTCGGCCTATTGGAGGACCTGAGATACGACAATCCCGGCGGGAACAGTTCCGGCTACCTGGCGCTTTACCAAACGCCAGCGGTGGACTACAGGGAATTGGGGAACGCAATCCTAGACAACCGCCTTCTACTGTTCGGAAGGGATTTCAAGGATCAAGTGAAGGGGATATACCAGCGCGATATGGCTCTTCGGAGAGCCGAGCTTTTCGGAACCTTGGGAACAGAGCTGAGCGCATCCCGCGATTCGAGGGCAGCCGCGTTGATTTCGGTCATCGAAGGGAAGAAGGCGCCTGATTTCGATTCCATTTTCGCCAGCCATCAGGGATATTCATCCGATCCGTTCGTTTCCCTGCATGAAATGGGTTCATCCAATGCGAAGAGAGGTATCTCGGTTTTCGCGATTGAGGATCTTCTTGCCTTCAAAGGCGAGCGGGAGACCGTGGATATCGTGATGGGGTATCTGGGAAGGAAGGATATCGAGCTCGACCGCATCGGTTTCGGGTCGCTCATGGCCTCATTGAATTCGCGCCTCGTATACGAACGCGGGTATCTCAGAGGCGGGCTTGAGGGGATTTTGGCTGACAAGGGCAGGCCGATAACCATGCGCGCCGCTGCCGCCCAGTTCCTTTACCTGCAGGGATCCCGTGACAAGCGCATCAGCGCGGCATTGGGAGAATACCTGCAGAAATCCGGGTTCGCGACACGCGCAGAGGTTTCGAATCTGCTTGCAACCGGGCTTGAGCTCAAGACGGCCAAAAGTGTGATGGAAGACAGGTTCATGGAATCGGTCGTTGAATCAGGCCCTGCCATAGGATATATCTTCTTCAATGCGCGGCTCCCTGTGGATTATAGGTTCCAGAGGACGGATTATTCTCTAACGAAGATGGCGCAGATGATAGAGGCATTCAAAATCCTGGAGATGATGAACGACCCGGCCGGGATAGCGAGGATGCAGGAAGAGATATGCCATGATTCGGTCGATATGAAGTACAACACCGTGCTTTTTGGCAACCGAACCAACCAGGTTCTCGATATCGCATATTTAACCCTCAATTACTCTCCAACCGGAATCGTCCCCAGCGCAGACGCCCTGAAACTCATATTCTCCTCGAAACTCATATTACCCTCGAAATTCACGGGAGGAAACAGATCGGGAGACCTGGAATTTCGTTTCATGCGCGCGATGCTCGAGACCAACTCGGGCGGTTACACGCATAACCAGCTTTTATATTCGAAAGGCCTTCTGTCGGCTATTATCGGAGCCAAAGGGGTGCATACCGCAGAAGTTCTCCCCGACATGGGCATCGAATATGTAGGCGAAGAGCGCAAATTCGAACCGGCCCGCAAGATTTTCATGGGCTCGGCAATGGCATACCATCGTCTCGGAAAAGGCCGGAAGGCCCGCGACCTGCTGACAAAATTCACGATAGATTCATTTGCCCCAGCTATCGAATCCAGGGAAAAATGCAAAGAAAACACGCCATTGAAATGCGGGATGAATACACTGCACATAAGCATGGTGGCCCCGCTGATCATGCTCTCGGATCTTGGCCTGTCAAAGAGGAATATGTCTGCATTGCGCGATTCGATAGGTCCGGACAAGAACGGTAGGCTGGATTTCTGCCAGGAATTTCGGGATTCTTCGATTCTCTCCGAGCTCATCCCCCAACCTGAATTCCTGCATTATGTCAACGAATCGTTCGATCAGATGGATTCGGACCTGGCGAATGACATCCCTCTTTTCGAGGCGCACTACCATGCCCTCGACGAATTGATACGCAAGCAGCCGGAAGACCTCAGGAGCCTCGCGGTCTACCTCGACATCTGCGGCCTGCCCCCGCTTTCCACAGATGAGCCTCTGGCCAAAAGGATCATTCGGTCCTATGTCACAGGGACCCCAAGCGCAAACGGAATCCACATCAGCCTGGTCACAATGCTGTTTTTCGATGACCTCTCAAGAACCGATGTGAATGCCCTTTTCAGGGTCGCATCCGACAGATTGGTCGGAAGGACATTCCAGCACTATGCCAGCACCGCCTTGGCCGTCAAAGGCTACCTTTCGGTGGATGCGCAGGGAAATATCGTCATCCAGGACCCGCCGAAACCGATAAGGGGCCGGCCACAAATAACTCCTGAGCAGCGGGAGCGGCTCAATCAGATAGAAGATGAAACAGATCAACGCTTCGACCTTCGGATACCGATTAATCCTAAATCGAAATGATGATGAAAAATAGCAGTTCCGAAGATACTTCAGTTGTTCATCGTTTTATCATGCCGATTATTTTTTCAACCAGCTTCGCGTGGAATTCCGGGCTTATCCTGCCTATCGTTTTGATGACCTGCTTTTCTTGAAGCTTGATGATCCCGTCAAACCTCGCTCCGCTTCCGGATTCAAGCTTGCAGTCCGACTCTTTATCTCCGATAAGGAGGCAATAATCGTCTGAAGCGGTGGTGATCGCGCTCACCAGGAGGAAACCGCCGGAATGATAACTGTCATCGGAAAGGATTATCGCCGGGCGGACCTTGCTATCGCTCGAATCAGAGAAGAAGACGCACGCCAGGATTATCTCACGCTTTTTCATTCAGGTACCTTCTAGTATAGAATTTCGAAGCCTTCTCATCGGAGGGGTTGTTCCAGTGCGATTCGATAGCTGATTTCTCCAATGGCTCCTCATGGACCATCTTCTTCATCCGGAGCTGATCTTCATAATACTTGATAATGGCTAATCGAATCGCATCTGTCCTGTTCGCCGCTATCCCGCGTTTGACCAGCTCGTTTACAAAGGCCTCGAGCTCACCGCTCAGATGAAGGTTCACGTTCATTTAATCACTTTTTGTGCATTATTATAGCAGTATTATAGCATTATTAATGCACTAAACATATATAAATATGGAGTTTTGCTTGCAAGGACAATTAATTCGACCAATCAACTTTTCGAGAAATAGAATTTCGTTATCGTCCGCCCTAATGGCTTTTCGATAAACACCAGCATTTTGCCCTCAGAAAGGCATCTGACAAAAGGCTTGTGAATGGACCTTGGGGGACTCGCACCCCCGGCCTCTCCCATGCCAAGGGAGCGCTCTGCTGCTGAGCTAAAGGCCCAATGATATTCTGCCGGGCGTCTGTACACTTCCGGAGCACAATATGTTCCGAGGAGCACCATATGCCGGTGGACTCCGTTATTCACAGGCCACCGGAGCAGTGCACGTTCTCTTATGTTTTCATCCATTATAAATGTTTTCTAGGGCGGCTTCCGGAGCACCAGGTGTCGGGGGACACAGGAGCACTAAGGCCACCGAAGCCGGGACGGAAACGGAATATGAATCAGGTTCCGCAGAACTCTGGGAACTCTAAATAATTAATAAAGAAAAACAAAAATTCGGATAAGCTAATCCAATCAATCTCGCTAAGACGGCGAAATGTATGTGACAGAGTCTCCGCGCAGCAGTATCGTCCCGACACCGCGCTTGACCTCTCCGTTGACCATCATCTCGGCCTTCTCGAGGACTATGTTCATGTGCACGTCGTACGCTACCATGACGCCGCGGAACTCGTATCCTCCCTTCATCCCAATAATCACAGTGTTGTTCAAGGCGCTATTGAGCACATCGAACGGTCTTCGCTCTGGCATAAAACTCACCAAAAAATAAATCCTTTTCTAAGGTTGTTGGCATGTATTTATATAGTTATTCCGAATTCGTGACCGTCTCGAAGCTTCCCGGGCCCTTGTAGATGATGACCTTGTCGCTCGTGTTGCGGAGCGCCGCGCTGAAGCCGACATCCGTCGCTATGATTATGGACTTCTTGCCTCTTGCCCGTGCTTTCACCAAAATCGGCCGGTAATCCGTGTCCCTCGTCATCAGCGCGATCGTGTCTATCCCAGGGTCGAGCACGTATTCCATGGCCTCTATCGCCATAGTGACATCCACATCCCCGGTCGTGGTTATCGTCTCGAACCCCTGGTTCACCATGGCTTCTATCAATTTATCCGATGCGTACTGGTCCAGGTACATCTTGGCCACTTTGATGTTGCCATGCTTCCGGAGCTCCCGCTTCACTTCAAGGAGATCGATGTTGAAAGATTTCCTGATGATGTTCGGTCCATCCACCAATAATGCGATATCCGGTTTCGATTTCCTGAAAAGATTAGAGAGTCCGAACATGTTGACCAACATCGACTTGATTGGCTATGCTTGCCCTAACACTTTGGCTTTGAACCCGAAGAACCCCATCGCGTTATCCGCGCTCAACTTCGCCACAATCTCCGGCTCCATATCCTTCACTTCTGCGATGTAATCCACCGCCTCCCTTATGCTCTCCGGCGTCCGGCCGACAAACGGCGCGTCGCTCTCCACCAATATCCTATCCATAGGAACGCTATTTATCACCTTCCTCCGCTCCTTCGAGCGCATGTGGATTATGGATATGTACCCGCCGAGCTCGACAGCCCTCATCGCCTGCTCTTCTGTACCGGAGAAGAAATGCATGACGAATCGCTTCCCCTCCATCATCCCGATGCATTCATCCACAGCGCCTATCGGCACCCCGTCATCCTTCCGGGCGATATCGTTCGGTTTGTCCCTTGAATGGATGACCATGGGAAGCTTCATCTCATCAGCGAGCGCTATCATCTTCCGGAAAAGCGTCCGTTCCTTCTCCACATCCCCGCTCGAGCTAGCCCATTTGTAATCGAGCCCTATCTCTCCGATTGCGTTCGGTCTCGAGCCACGTATGAACGATATCCAGTCCTCGAGCCTGCCCAACCCTTCCTTGAGCGCTGTCTGCGGGGCTATCCCGAGCACGAACGGGTAGTTTTTTTCGCTAGCCAGAGCGGACGCTTTCCTGTTGGAAGAATCCGAATAACCCACAACGACCGGAAGGATATCATTCGGGATATCGTAGCGTTTGATATCGAACAGATGGCAGTGCGCGTCAACGAAGACCATAACTGTGATTTTAAAACCCTACTGTTTTATAAGCTATAGTCGTATCCGAATTGTAGAAATGTCTTTACTATAGGTGTTGAAATGGTCGAAAAAGTCTTCGCGGTAGCTAAAGAACTCAAGGAAGGGAAATACGTCCTCATCGACGATATCCCGTGCAGGGTCGTGGAGATAGAATCCTCGAAACCCGGGAAGCACGGCGCGGCAAAGATGAGGGTGACTGGGATAGGCGTCTTCGAGCAGCAGAAGAAGACGCTCCTCACCCCGGGCGATGCGGATGTCGAAGTCCCGATAATAGAGCGCAAGAACGCGCTGGTGCTCTCTGTCTCAGGAAAGAACGCGAATGTGATGGACCAGAATTCGAACGAGGTCTATGACATCGAGATACCTGAAGAGCTCATCAGCCAGATAGGAAACGGCAAAGAGGTCGAGATAATAGAAGCGATGGGAAGAAAAAAGATGGAGAGGGTAAGATGAACGTTACTATAAATTCGACGGACGAGAACAAGCTGCTTGACCGCAAGGAAGTGAAGGCGGAGATAACCTTCGATGGCCCCACGCCGAAACGGGCGGACCTGAAGCAGGCGATAGGCGGCAAGATAGGCGCCAACCCTGAGATGATGGTGCTCAGGAAAGTGGAGAGCAGCTTCGGCAAGAAGGCTGTCCGCGTGCTCGCGCACGTATATGCCACGAAAGAGCTCATCATGAAGAACGAGCCGTTGTACGTGCAGGTCCGCGAAGGCCTTGCCCAGAAGAAGGCCAAGGAGAAGAAAGCCGCCCCGTCCAAACCTAAAAAGTGATGATCATGGCAGACGACAAGAAGAAACCGGCCGCCGCGCCGAAGAAGAAGGAGAAGAAGGCTGGCCCGAAGGCCTACAAACCAGGCAAGTCCTGCCCGAAATGCGGGGCCGGATACCGCTTAGCCGAGCACAAGGACCGCCGCGCATGCGGCAGGTGCGGGTACTTCGAGAAAAAATGAGACGCTTATTCCTTTGCGCCTTCGCATTTTTTGTTTTGCTTTTCATCATCCTGCTATTTTACGCCAGGGAGACCTATCTCTATGATGCAGCGCTGCACCTGGCTATCATCTCGCTCGCCTGCGCGCTTATCTGGAAGGAAAATCTCAGCACCACCCTGAAATCCATCGGTTTCCCGGGGGAACTGAGAAAGCTCATATTGTACAGCGCCGCGGGGTTCCTGGCCATCATCGCATTCTCAATCATCCTGAATCTGGCCGCGATCGGTCTTCACTTCAACGACTCATTCAAGGTCGCGGAGAAGGTCGCTGACCTGCCATTGTATGTCGTTTTGCTGGCAGTGGTCTTCGCGCCGTTCTCCGAAGAGCTCCTATTCCGGGCTGCCCTCGTCCCGCGTTTCGGCATCATCATCCCCGCGATACTTTTCGGCATCCTCCATCTGGCCTATGGCTCTGTGATGGAGGTCGTCGGCGTCATCGGTATCGGCATAATCCTCGGCTATGTCTACAAGAGGTCGGGCAGCATAACGCCCTGCATCGTGGTCCATCTCTCGTACAACCTGATTTCCGTCGCTGTCATGAGGATGGTCGCATGATATCGCTCGGCATCGAATGCACGGCGCATACGCTTTCTATCGGGATAGTCAAAGACGGGACGGCGCTTTCCAATGTCATAGACACGTATTCAGGAGGAAAAGAAGGGCTGATACCCCGGAAGCTTGCCGACCATCACGCGAGCGTATTCGCGGAAGTTCTGGAAAAAAGCGTCGCAAGCGCCCGTGTTTCGATCGAAGATATCGACATCGTTTCATTCTCCCAAGGCCCTGGTATCGGCTCGCCCCTCTCGGTCGGTATCGCCGGGGCGAAATACCTCGCATTGATGCACGGCAAGGAGCTTGTCGGCGTGAATCATTGCTTTGCCCATGTGAAAATCAGCGAGCATCTCTGCAAGATGCGCGACCCGCTCGTTCTCTACCTATCCGGAGGGAACACCCAGATACTCCTTGCCGACCATGACGGCTACTATAATATACTGGGCGAGACGCTCGATATCGGGATAGGCAACCTCTTCGACAATTTCGCGAGGGCGATACATATGGAGAACGCCCATGGTTCCGCGCTAGCGAAACTCGCCGAAGGCGGGAAGTATGTCGAGCTTCCATATAGCGTCAAGGGCATGAATCTCGTATTCTCAGGCCTGCTCACAGCTGCCGAAAAAGCAGCGAAAAACAAGAAAATTCCCCAGCGCGATACGAAAAAGGACGTCGCATTCTCCTTGATGGAGACGGCTTTCGCTATGACATGCGAGGTTACCGAGCGCGCATTATTTTTGACCAAGAAAAGGGACCTTGTCCTCTGCGGAGGGGTGGCGCAGAACCGCAGACTGCAGCAGATGCTGGAATCCATGTGCGACGAGGATGGCATCCGTTTCGGGGTGGCGCCTGATGAATTCAACCGCGACAACGGAGCGATGATCGCCTACGCCGGTTCGCTCCTTTACAAGAGATACGGCGCCTTGCCGATCGAGAAGTGCGTCCCTATAACGAATTACCGCATCGACCGGATGAAGGAGATTTTGGGTTGAACCATCCAAAATGATTCAGCCTGTCGCCAACCCGATGTTCTCAGCGATTATATCCTGGAGCTCAGCGACGCTCGGCCTGTTTTTCCTCTCGATCACTGCGAATGCGCCGGCATCGTCCAGTTTCGTCCTCTCATCTAGGCTGGCATTTTGGCAAATCACGACAATCCGCGCTTGCGGGTCTTTCTGCCGTATCCCATCGAGCAAAGCAAGGCTTTCTGCCACGTCCAAGCATGACACGACAAGGTCGACATATCCCCGCGACTCTTTCTCCCAGAGATAGAGGTTTTTCGCTTTCATCGGCTCAGCCGCGGTCCTGAGCTCTATCTTCATTTTCGTGAGCCCGCTTCTCACGGCATTCTGGAAATCGCAATTCTTCTCGACTAAAATCACGAATGAGAGCGCCTTCTTTTTCTTGGCCCTGTGCTTCCCTTCTGATTTTTTTTCGCCTTGTGATTTTTCTTCCAATGGCTGGCGGTTCCGCGCTTTGATGCCTGGCCTGCCTTTTTTGTGCCCGAAGGTCATCCCAGAGACGTTCGCTTTGAATGTTGGTCCAGACATGAAGCGAATATATCCCATTTAATTTAAAAATAAACCACAATAAGCGAAATCAGGACTGGTTCGATGCGCTAATCGATTTGTATCGTCCCTTTATCCCCGTCTACCTCTACCATCATCCCGTCCTTGAGGAGCGCGAACACGTCCTTGCCCGGCTTGTCGACCATGGGTATCTTCGAGATGATGGCGCCCACGACTATGATCGGCTCTGCGCTTATGTTGATTATGGCTGCCGGCGCTTTCTTGTTTTTCGCCAGTTGGAGCATGACATAGGAACCGACCGTGGAACCCTTCCCGTTCGGGAACACCAGCACCCTGCCCGAGATGTTCTTCCCTTCGAGCGGATGCCCCTTCTCTATCACGAACCCGCTTTCAGGATCCACCCCCCCGAGGAATCCTATGGGCTCCCTGCTGATAAGCACCTCTCCTGAAGCTTGCCCCCTTGAGATGGTTCTCGCTTCGATTATCATATGGATTACCTATGACGCTTTCATAGCCGAAATCGCAATCAAGAGCGGGTTTATCGCGAATACGAGGTTCAGGATGAACCAGATGACCGCGACATGGTCTTTCTGGAAGTAATAATCCATGAAAGAATATAGCGCGACAAGCACTGAGCCCAGTCCCAAGGACAAACCGAAAAATAATGGATTGACTGTTGCATCAGTGACATAACCCACTGCGATAAGAATCAATCCGAGAGTGCAGATGATGCTCCAAGGGTCTTTCTTGAAGTTTTTGATGGATATCAGGTAGATGATCGCAAGGATCGAGGCCATTGCAAGGATACCGTACTTCTGCGCTCCCCCGAGCTGGATGAAGGCGAGCGCGCTTCCGATGACGATGATGACCTGGAGGGAAAGAAGCATCGTCTGCTTATTCAGATATGCAACGGCCGCTAGAAGAACCGAGCCGACGAGAAACAGTGATTTCTGGGGCAATGATGACGGTTGCTGTAATATCCCAATGATTAGGAGAACCATTGCCAAAATGCCAGTATAGAAAATCCATTCCGAACCTGCGCTATGCCTCGGTCTCATGGGAACCCTATTCACCCCTTATCTATATAAAATATCATCTAGGTCGCCGAACGCCACCTTCTGCCTGCACAGGTTCGGCAGATACGCCGCAGCTTTTCCAGAATTCGTGCCTGTCGTGACATACCCCATCTTCTCGAGCGGGCAGACGACCATGCAGGTATCCGCGACAACCCGTCCGCCGGCAGTTTCGATGATTTTGGTGTATCCGAGCGCATCCGCCTTCTCCTTGGTCTTCCTCGCCGTGCAGACCCAGAACTCGCAGGTCGGCCTCTTTTTCGCGACAAGCTCCGCCACTTCCTCGATCTCGTTAATGGAAGCGTGCGGGCATCCGATTGTGACCAGGTCTGGCTTCAATCCAGAATCGAGAGATTTTTTCTCGTCATTGATTTCCTTCTGAGTGATAGTAATTTCTTGCGCCTTATCCTCAATATTCCATTCGGGTGTGATGGCTTTTGCAAAGAACAGCGGGACTGAACCGGTCGCTGCCATCGACGCTCCAAGGACCTTCAGCTTCTCTTCGCTCACCGATTCTTTCT
This sequence comes from uncultured Microcaldota archaeon, assembly GCA_903835325.1. GTDB lineage: Archaea > Micrarchaeota > Micrarchaeia > Anstonellales > Bilamarchaeaceae > Bilamarchaeum. The sequence goes on from CAILMU010000188.1 coordinate 10,380, forward strand.
TCATTCCGATGAACGCCGGATAGTTCGTCTTCGCAATCTTGCCGACAAAAGAGCCGAGCGCGCTGAAATCCGCTATTGTTTTCAGGTCGCATTTCACATCCACAATCAGTCTTGCCATCCTGTTCTCATCCAGGTGGAGCCCGTACGCTGGTGTCATGCCGCAAATCGCCGCCGCGAGCGCGGATGGGCCTCCCTCGCGGTTTGTGCGCGCCCCTAGAACCGAATTGCAGAAGCTGACTGCGCTGGATTCGGCCCAGGCGACATGCTCGCCTTGTTTCGGTCGCAAACCGATGAGGTACGGCGTGCATGTGCATGTCTCCATTATCCCCATCTTCGAATAGGCATCGAGGACCAGAAGCGATTTTTTCGCGAAGTCCTCAGGTATCCTCATCTCCTTCCACTGCGACCTATCCATGCCGGCAGGATTGAGAAAAGTCTGTACCTTCACCTTCGCCCCTTTCTTTGCCAGGTCCCCCAGATATTCGAGCCCGGCATCCCCGATAGTCTTGAACGACACCCCTGATATCTGAGCGCTCGTGATGGGAACCATCTTCTTGGCCCCATATATCTTCCCCAATGCGACAAGTATCTCCATGGATTCGCGTGCGGCCTGCCCCAGCTCGCCATCGAAAATACGTTGTTCATCTTTGGATAGGGTGAGTTCCATCACATGCACCTAAAGATACCTCGCGGGATTAACATCCTTCCATCTCGCCTTGGTGAAATTCTTCCCATGCGCGACGAGCGGTTTGGTGGCGTCTATCCCCATCTTGGACGTATCGTATGTGTTCGGGTCTGCGCTCGGATCGAGCGAAGAGCCTTTTTGTTTGGTTTTGATTATGACGCCCTTGTCTGCTTGGACGCGCGTCGCTATCGCCCACTCCACTTCGGCGGGATTATCGACATCGATGTCATCATCAACTATCACGACATGCTTGAGCGATTTATGGCCCAAGAATGCAGCATCTATCGCCTTCTTTCCATCATCCTCGCTCTTTTTCCTTATCGATACGGCAGCATGGAGCCAGGAGCACCCTCCCGGCGTGATATTGACCCGTTTGCATTCGGCGACCCTGTTGACCTCGTTGAAAATAGTCGGCTCCCTTGGCATCCCCATCAGTATCTTGTGCTCGAGCCCTCCGGGCAGCAGGACATGCCAAATTGGGTCCTTCCGGTGATACATCTTCGTCACTTTCATGACCTGCTGTTTCCTCACTATATCATATGTCTCTGTCAGGTCCACGAAAGGGCCTTCATCATGGAGCTCGCTTGTTATCCTGCCTTCGAAGGCGAATTCGCAATCCGATGGCACTTCTATGCCGTTCGAGAGCTTCACCGTCTTCACAGGCGCGAGCGTATTCGCGAACTGAAGCTCATCCTGGCCGAGATCCACCGACATGGCTGCCGAAAGCAGGACGTTTATCGGAGCCCCAACTATGAACGCCACATCCATTTCGCCCCCGTTGCGGTCCAGGTATGCCTGGAGATGCCGCTTCAGGATGCGCACCACGACCCGGTCTTTGCCTATCACCATCATCCTGTGGAAGGAGAGGTTCCGCCCCAGCTCCTTGTCTTGCGCCACCACGACCGCGCTCGAGAGATACGGGCCCCCGTCCAATTCCGCATGGATTGGTATCGGAAGGCTCCCCAGGTCTATCGATGTCGTGCTGTTCTCAAGGACCGGCCCGCCATCCACGAGTTCGGGTCTTGTGGGGTGTTTTATCGCCTCTGCGAGTTTCGGGATGAGCTCTTCTTTGTTTAGCCCGAGATATTCGCAGACAAGGGCGCGTGTCGAGAAGACATTCCCGGCAGCCCGATACACGGAACCAGTCACCTTCGGAACATATACCGGGGTGCCATCAAGGGCGTGCATGAGGCCGGCAAGTTCGAGTTGCTTCGCTATCGGCCTCTTCGTCTCCTTGGCCCAGTGGTCGCTTCTCAGCTTCTCAACGAAATCACGGAACGACTTCATAACATCATCCTTTTTCGATCTGCAAAAGATCCCAAAAATCATACGCGACAAGTCCGAGATACATCACGATAGAGAGAATAGTGAAAAGCTGGACGTTCACCAGCACGATCAGCACCTCGAACATGATGCCTGTGCCGAACATGAACAATGCGGTTACCAGATGGCCCAGCCAGATGCTCTCTTCGCCCGTATTCTTATATCTGAAGGAAAAACATCCGAACATCGCGCAAAGGATGATTATGCTCACCGATATGAGGAACGTCTGGAAGAACACCGGGTCTTCTTTGATGAACATGACCTGGGATCTGACGTAATTGTACAGGAATAAAAATGCCAGGATAAGCAAGGCGTTCTTGATTATGTTGTCTTTAACGGTTCTCTTCATCCCTTCCACCTCTTCCCTATCTTGTGCATTAGACCCAGCTGGTCGAGCACCCTCGCCACCACGAAATCTATCATATCATCCACGCTTTTCGGCTTCCCGTAGAATCCGGGCGATGCCGGCAGCACCACGGCGCCCGCGATTGTCACGCGCTCCATATTTTTTATTGCGATGAGCGAGTATGGGGTCTCGCGGATGACGAGGATGAGTTTTTTCCTCTCCTTGAGCGTGACTTCCGCGGCGCGCGTGATCAATGAACTTCCCACCCCATTTGCTATCTCGCCGAGCGTCTTGAGCGAGCATGGCGCCACAACCATCGCATCAGGCGGGTTCGAGCCGGATGCATAAGGGCACGAGAAATCGGTTTCCGAATAATCTGCCTCTGGAAGCTCGGCGCCTTCCTCTTCTGCCACCATCTTCGCGCCGCTGCTGATGACGATGCCAAGGGTCACGTTTTTATCAGCCCTGAGCACTTCGGCAAGGCGCCTGCCATACTCAAGGCCCGAGGCGCCGGTTATCGCGAGTAGTATGCGCATCGCAATCATCTTGGTTGACAAGCATTTAATGGGATATCTGTATCCTGGAACCGACTACATATTCACTGCATTCTTCCGCCGGAACTCGATTTTTGGCGCGTCTCGTGTTTTTCCTGTATTTCCACAAATCCGTTTTCCGATGCCGGAGCCTCTCTCCGGAGCGCGTATCGCGCCATCGAGCATCACCCCAGCCATCCTGGCGCCGCCATCCGCCGCTTCCTTCTTCCTGCACCGCTGGCTTTTGCTCCTCTCGCCCTCGCCGATGCGTTTCTCTATCTTTGCCAATGCCAATCGGGCTATCCTTCTTCCTTCGATGTTATCATCGCTCTTAAGGGCCTGCAACGTATCGAGCGCCTCCGGCAATGATACGCTCTCGCCTATCGCGCCCAGAGCGAGCGCTGATTTGATCTTGATATCCCCGTCGGCGAATTGTATCTGGTGGAGCAATTCCGGCACCGCTTCCTTTCCCATGAGAACGAGCGCCTGGACTGCATCAGACCTGAGTTTGGGCGAAGATTCCAGCGACAATTCCACAAGCGCTCGGACTGCTTCCTCCCCGAGTTTCGCTGCTCCTTCCGGGCCGTACTGCCACAATTCCAACATGACCGGAAGCTTCCTCAACATGCCGATGCCATTCTGCCGAATCGATTTATCATTCATCTGGATGAAGGGGTTTATAATTTGTGGGTATTAAAGGACGGTCGCGATTATCGGGCGCCTCATCTCCCGCTCAGTCCAATTCCTCGAGCATCTTCCCGATTCCCTGGGCGTTCTTCCAGTTTATCCCGTAGGATTTCGGGCTCTCCTTGAAGACGGATAACGGTATGAAGACCCATGGCTCGCGGTTGCGCCTCCAGCCGATGTAGCAGTTTATGCCGCTGATGTCCTCCCATCGTTTCAGGTTGTCGAACTGCTCCCGGCCGATGTTGAGATTCTCCTTCTCTATGGCTTTCGCTTCTATCCCGATCTGGATGCCCCTCTTGAAGACAAGGATATCCGGGCTTAGGGAATTCACGCCGCTCCCCGCCGCCCTGATGACGCAGAAATTCTTCCCAGAGAAATAGTCTATCAGTTCCCGTTCTGCGCGCGAGCCTTTGGCATAGGAAAGCATGGAAAATGGTTGTCACTCATGCAATATAACCTTTATCCTTGAGCGATTCAAGCGCCTTATTTCTATCTGTTCTCGGGTTTCGTATCTTCCAGGAACGCATCGCTCGAGAGGATTTTTCTCACTTCCTCTTTGAGCTCTGTCATATCGAGCGGTTTCGACATGACGAGCGAAGCGCCGAGCTCTTTGAATTTAATCACGAGTTCGGGTGTGAGTGTGGCGCTCACGATTATCACAGGCAGGCCGGGATCGATTTTCTTCACGGCCCCCAGCAATTCATCCCCGCGCATATCGGGCATCTGATAGCCGCTCACAATCAGGGATATCCCGCCCTGCATCACTATCTCGAGGGCGTCTGCGCCGTCATTGGCCGCCTTCACGCCATGCCCGAGCTTCTTGAGGATGCTTGTCTCGGTCAAGCGGAGCATCGGGTCGTCATCCACGCAAAGGATGGTTATCCGTTTTTTATCGTGAATCTCTTCAGGAGCCGCTGCCTCTTTGCTTTTCAGGCCCAGGCGAGCCTGGGACGGAAGGATTTTCGGCCTATATTTCGGGATTCTCAGGAAGAGGTTCGGTTTCCTGTACAACGTGTTCATAAATATCACAAATGCATCCGTTCATTCCGATTGGGGTTCTGGCGGAAGGTTCATCCCTATCGCATTCTCCAGGTCCTGGTGCTCGAACGGTTTTCCAAGGATGTGCGTGATGCCCAGCTCAGCAAGCCTTTTGCAATGCCACTCCTCCAACCCGCCTCCGCTGACGATCATCACCCGGACGCCCGGATCATGCTTTATGACGGCCTCCGCAAGTTCGAAGCCGTTCATTTTTGGCATCTCAAAATCGCTTACCACTAGGTCTATCCCGCCCTGCATCACGCGTTCGAGCGCTTCAACGCCATTCTCCGCGGTCTCAACATCATGCCCAAGGGGAGCGATGATCCGCTTCTCAGCATTCCTCATCCCCTTGTCATCATCGACGCAAAGTATCCTGAATTTCCGCTTATCCTGCGCCATCTGCGGAGGCATGAGAGCTTTTGATGCGAAGGCATCGGCTCCGGCTGCTGGTTCTTGCTTGGATTGCGCCGCTGCTGGGGGCGCTGTTGATTTTCTATCCTGGGGGTTCATGAAATCACGTGTTTAATTATAGATGATAGTGTGCTGCATTAAACTTATAAAGCAGACATTTCGACAGTATCAGCCGCCGGAACCTGGCTATCCCCCCGTATATCCTGCCACGCCCAGTTTATCAGATCGCCGGCGCTTCCTTTAACGCACGAACCAGGCTCCGCGCAGCCTCGGCAAGATTCGGGGCTCCTCCTTTAAGGAGCCAGCCACGCCTCTTCGCCACTATCTCGAGGACCTCTTCAGATATATGGGCATCGCTCAGGTCGATATCATAGGTCTTCTCGATCCATCTCCGAAGGGATGGATTAGCAAGGATCCTTTCCGCGAACCTGTAAGCATGCCTTTCAGCGTCCTCAGGGGCATTGAGCGCCCCTTTCCGCACGAGCTCTTCCTTGGATTCCTTGCTCGGAAAGATGCCTCGGTAATCGCTCAAAGTCAGTTCAGGGGTTATCGTCACCCATTGGATATTCTTCGTGGTCCCAGCAACAGGCGAGACCTTGGCCGCCCTTCTTCTTGCGAGCATGTTTATGATCGTGCTTTTGCCGACATTCGGGTACCCGAGAAGGATAGCCCTGACCGGCCTTTTCTCGGTTCTTGCCATTATCGCCCGGATTATCCTCCAGCGCTCCTCCTCATCATTGTTCTTCGCGCTGATGATGATGCCTTTGTTCTCCAGGACCGGCCTTTTCGCATCCGGGCCCATGAGATCCTTCTTGTTCGCGACCATGAGAAGACGCTTTGAGCCTGCCCATTTCTCGGCTATCGGCAGCCTCGTCCGTTCGACATCCCTCGCATCGACGACTTCCACGATGACGTCCGCTCCATGGATCATGTTCTTGAGGTAAGCCCATTTGTTCATATGGCCGCGGTCAGCGTTTTTCGTGTGTCTCATGTGTTCTTCCCCAACCCGTTGTTCATGGCGCGTTTCGCTTCCAGCGCCGTTTCATATCAAAGCGCTTCAGCGATTCTCTTGAGGAGCTCTATCTCGCTCTCCACATCATCCTCATGAGCGACAGATACGGTCGAATGGATGTACCTTGTCGGGATGCAGACCGCGATGGACGGGATTCCGCCCTTGATATTGTAGACAGACGCCGCATCGGTCGCCCCGCCTTCGAACACCTCGAGCTGGATATCGATTTTTGCTTTTTTGGCGATATCGAGGATATCCTTCGTGAGTTTCTTGTCGGAGATATTCCCCCGTCCTGCAGCTTCGACAATGCAGATGGCCGGGCCTTTTCCAAGATCGATAGGGGCATCGTCAGGCTTCAGCTCCGGGTGGTCGCCTGCGACCGTGGTGTCGACCGCGATGAATGCCCTAGGCTCGAGATGATAGCTCGCTATCATCGCGCCTTTTCCGAACGTGGATATCTCCTCCTGCGACGTTCCTATTAGGACGACATTAGGTGCCAACCCTTTGGCTAGTTGAAG
>CAILMU010000189.1 GCA_903835325.1 uncultured Microcaldota archaeon
CATGCCGTAGCGTTTGAAATAGACCCCGGGCTCGATGGCGACGACAGCACCAGACACCGGATCATCGGATTTCAGGTTCAGCCTAGGCGACTCGTGTATCTCCAGACCCACGCCATGGCCGATGGAATGAATCATCTTCGGGAACCCTGCCTTTGATATCAAATCCTCCGCTAGCTTCGCGACGTCTTTCCCTCTTTTGAACTCCGGAAGCGAATCCGTGATGAAGAAGCAGATATCCTTCAGACGCTCGTACTGCTCCTTCTTCTTCCGGTCGCCATCGAGGATGAAACAGCGTGTTATGTCCGAGCAATAATGATTGTATTTCACGCCGTAATCCACCAGAACGAGGGAGCCGAGCTTCTTCTTCCCGCTGTGATAATGCGGGTAAGCAGTGTTCTGATCAGTGGAGACAATAGGTTCGAAAGCAGGCTCCAGGCCCAGCTCCAGCGTCTTCATCAACAACTGGTTCTTGATATCGAGTTCGGTCTTGTTTCCTTTGAAATCGAGCGATGCGATGATTTCTTTTGTGAGTTTGGCTGCTTTCTGGATATCCGAGACCTCATCCTTTCTTTTCTTCCCGCGCACCAGGTAGAGCTCTGCGGAATTATCCTTCAGATGGCAAATCTTCCCCAGCCTCGATGCCATGAACGCGCTCATCGAATCCGCATCGAATAGTATTTTCTTGCCTTTGATAAACGGTGAGAGGGCTTTCACCGGGTCATGATACGGAACTATTTTTCCCTTGAACCTGGAGCGCGCGAGGGCGAGGTTCATCGACGAGACGAAAAGGGCTTTCTTCTTGCCGTCAATAAGGAGGAAGCTGTGATCTATCCCCAGGCCCGAGTGATAGTAGAAGTTCGGGTCGATGTCCGCTCCGTTATAGAGAAGAAGCTGCATGCTGATGTTCGGGCAATCAACAATTATTAAAATATGCCCGTATGCCACCCTTCTGCCCAGGCCGGAACATACCCGAAAAGGTTTAATTTTTGCCTAAGATAGCTTTTCGGTGATATGTTGAAACGCTTCGTGTTGATTTCGATCCTATTCTTGGCGCTTATCCTTACGTTCGGCTGCATGGGCATCGGTGAGACCACCCAGACGACCGACCGCGGGGTATCCGGCGCGCTCACGCCATCGGAAAGCGCTCCTGCCCCTTCCACCCCGAACGCAGGGAGCGGCACGTCTACGCAAACGGTATATCAGACTAAGGAGGGTTCCATAACCCTGAAGGTGCCTGAAGCCACGCTGGAGATGAAGCTTGCAGATGTCAAGGCTATGCTGGCGAACAACGGCGCGACGATCCAGGATATACGCTACTATGAATCGGATTCCAGGAAGGAATACGATGTCACGATCAAGGTCGATCCATCTAAGTTCGATGCGATAACTTCGAAGCTCGCTGATTACGGGGCCGTGAAGGACCTGTCGGTGAGCATAGCAGATGTCACCAAGCAGTATCAGGATTTGGACACGCAGATAAACAACAGCAAGATAGAGCTGGATAGGCTGACCTCCCTCTACAACCGCACGGACAATATCAGCGACCTCCTCGATATCGAGCGCGAGATAACGCGGGTCGAGACGAACCTGGATATGCTCAAAGGCGAGAAGCAGTACCTCGTCTCCAGGATTGAGAAGGCCACGATCACGATAGTGATCTACGAGGACAAGCCTGCATCGACGCAACTGACCCTGCCCCTGGAAGGCATCGGAGGGCTGTTCTTCGGTGCCCTTGGCGCTGCCCTGACATTGCTGGTATTGGCAGCAGGATTCCTTGTGCCTATAGCTATCGTGATCTGGATCATCTGGTGGGTCTACAAGAAGATACGGGGAGATGGAGGCTCTAGACCTCGTAAGTCCGCTCACTCCCAGATCCCTCCTCCACAATCAGGATGAGCTTATTGTCAGTATTGGGGAAGACGAATTCGACCGTCTCCCCTCCTTTTATGTTTTTTCTCTCATATTTCAGAGCTTTCTTCCCAGGCCCGTCAGAGACTGAGATGGAGCGCACATCTCGTTTGGCATCGAAGAGGAGCGAGGTCCCGGCCCCGGTTGCGCTTTTGGCGAACGTATAGGGCTTCTGGTTCAGCAGGAGATACGCCGCGACGAGGATGCAGATGACTATTATGACCGATGCGCCGATGAGCAGAACGAGTGGGAATGCCATTCACACGAACCCGATCCTGGATTTGGACTTCATCGTGATGACTTTCAGCTTCATGGCTTTCAGTCTCCTGCGCAGCTCGGAATCGTTCGTGCACACCATGGCGTTGTTCTCGGATGCATAGGAGACTATCCAGTCATCCACGATATCGCTGTTTTCCACTACGGTGAAGCCTTTCCCTGCGGCTTCAATCATCTTGATGGCAAGGCGGGCGGCCATGCCGTCCTTCCCGATCCGTCTTCCTATCATCCTCAGCTCGCCCATCGTCCTTGACGATATCACGAGCTGGTGGTTCTTCTCGACCAGGCGATCCAGCTCCTTGATGATGTTTATCTTGTAGCGGAAAGGGAGGAGCAGGAAATTCGTGTCTATTATGATTAGCCTTGCTGCCATTATTGATGATTGGGAGAAGGCACCATATAAACCTTTGCCTGAAACTACGACGTGGGAACGTGGAAAATGGACATGTCGGTTTTCAACCGGTATTTGTTGTACATTTAAATAATAAATGTAACAAATGACATCTCTGTGGCGAATTCTATGGTCGATTTCACAGGTATGAAAAAATCCTGCATGAGCGCCGCTCGGGCGGATGAAGCGGCCGCTTCCGATAAGCAAAGCGCTATTGGAGCGCGGGTCTGGAGGCGGTTCAAGGATAATGGAGGCACGGCAGCTGCCATAACAATCGCTTTCGTTTCGGCGTCATTCGCATGCTCATCCACAGATATCAGAGGCTCGCAGGGGAACGAGAACTCGTATTCGTGCGACCCCGATAGATGCGAGGCTCCTGGGGACAGGTTCTCGGGCGACCTTAAGGTCGGATCCTCCGTACCTGTGGGGCAGTTCATGGTCAGCCTGAAGAGCGTGAGCGACAAAGGGCAGACGAAATGCGGGACCGTGGGGATATTGGATTTCTGCGGGAAGCAGGTCGCTGAGATAGATATATCCGATGGGGAGAACAAGCCTGTCCCGAACGCCACCGAGATGAGCATCGCCTTGTCAGGGGTGGATATGGCGCAGGATAAGGCTCACCTGGACATCATATCGACTTGCAGTAGAACCAGGTAAGGAAAAGGAAGATGAAAAAGACCACGTACCTCGTATCTGAGAGGAGCCTCATCGGCTTCGGTGGCCTAAAGAATAACGGGGTTTCGAGGCTTACTGCCTCGAATATTCGGGGTCGATGCGTCGACCTCGAAATCCACCGACATCTGGTGCTCCGGAAGAAAACCTGGATAATGGAAAGAAAAAGAAAACTTATTTTATCCCTAGCACGTCCATAGCTTTAGGGATGTCTTTTTCCAAAGGCCTTATCGCGACCTCTGTGAAATCCGCCTTCCGGCTCACGATGTAGAGGCTCTCGATGCTGATGCCTTTGTTCGCCAGTTTTCGGGTCATCTTGCCCAGTTCTCCAGGCCGGTTTATCATCTTGTAGACGATGGTGTCCGCTTCCCTGACAGTCAGGCCAGGTATCTTGGAAAGGGCTCGTTCTGTCGTCGTGCTGTCGTTCGTGATTACCCTGAATATCGCCTTCCCATCGAGCCCGTAAGCCGATATGGCCTCGATGTTGACTCCTACGCTTCCAAGGGCTTCTGCGACAAGCGCCAGGGAACCCACCTCATTTCCGGCAATGATGGTTATCTCTTTCATCAAGTTTCACCTTGAAAACCCAAAAATAGGTTCTTTATCTTTGTTCTATTCCGAAAGTTAAATAACCTTGTGTTACGTTAGTCTGGTTGAATGGTCTCAAAGCAGGAAATAATGGACCGCCTCTCCCAAGTGATCGACCCGGAGCTGGGCCTGAGCATCGTCGAACTCGGCCTCATATACGAGGTCGCCCTGCTGAAGAAGAAGGTGAAGGGCAAGCGGCAGGTGCGGGTCATGATGACCTTCACCACGCCTGCATGCCCATTGATAAATGTCATCCTGGATGACCTGAAAGCGAAGCTGGAGCCGATAAAAGATGCGGATATAGACATCCTGATAACGTTCGAACCGTTATGGACCCCGGACCGCATGAGCGAGAAGGCGAAACTTAAGCTAGGGATGCTTTGAATTATGGACAAGTGATTGAAGTGAGGATTACATTCTACGGTGGCGCGCAGGAAGTTGGAAGGGCATGCATAATGCTCGAGGAAGGCAGGCGCAACCTGATGTTCGACTGCGGGATAAAGCTGGGCGAGACGACCGAATACCCGCTCATCCATGACGACGAGCTGCGCAACGTGCGCAACATCAC
>CAILMU010000190.1 GCA_903835325.1 uncultured Microcaldota archaeon
ATGCCCGCAGATGTCGATGAGAATTACACAGGGATACGCGCGGTCGAGGATGTCCGGCATGCGGTGACCGAGCTGAAGAAGGCAGGCATGCTGTTCTACGACATCACCGTGCCACCTGCGCCGCAATATTTCTCGGATAATTTCAGCTCGACCCAGGGATACCTGGACTACCTCTACCTGGACCGCAGGAACTATTCCATGATAAGCACGGAAAGGGAGCTCGATTCGGCTTTCTCGGCTTTCGTCAAAGCGAATCTGCCGAAACTCAGGAGGTTCGAGACACGATGAGCGGCGAGCTGAATCAGGAGGCTGTCTGACATGGCTGAACAAAAACAAGTGCGCCAAATAGTCCCGCTCTTCCCGAAGCAGTTCGCCAATTCCAGGCCGTACCCTCTTCCCGAAGGGATAGTCCGGGCCATGGACCTGTTCTTCAAAGAGCATGTCAAGAAAGGCGATTTCGCTATTGTGAAGACCGAGCTCCAGCAGAATCCTCGGTATCTCCCTATCGCGCTGTGCACGCTCTCGAAAAGCGACCCTGAGACGTTCCAGAATGCGGCCATCCTCTTCATGGATATGCATGATGGCATCATCAACCACGAAGCGATAGCCGCGGAGTTCAGCCGGATATATGAAAAGGCAAGAATCGAGGAAAAATACGAAATCGTATCCACACTGAAGGATGCGTCTATGCAGATAAGCATCTCATCATTCATCCCATTGCTTGCCAGCGCGCTATCATTGGATGATGTGAATACGCGCATAATGGCGCTTGAAGCCATCTTCAAATCAGAACAGCAAGGCGCTGAAATAACATCAGCCCTACCAGCACTGATCGGCCTCCTGGCTGATAATGAACTGGTTCTCAGGATAATGGTCTCGGATAACCTGTTGCAGATGAACCTGGCAAAAACCGGCAAAGAAGAGAAATCATTGATGGTCGGGGCTTTGCTCTCGGTTTTCAATTCCCGGAATTTTCGGGAGATGGCGCAAGCGAACAGCGTCGGGTTCGTCGAGACGTTTAGAAGAATCCAATTTTTCATCGAAATGCTGGACGATTTGCTCGAAACCAAGGAGGCTGTCTAGATGGCAGGGAACAAGCTATTGCCCGGATATTCATTCTCTCCTCCGAAACCTGCAGCCGGCGGGAAGAAACAGCCCCTTCCGGAAGGCCTCAGGAAAGAGCTTGATATGCTGCGCTCGTATAGCCCTGCGCACGAGCGCGCCGCAGCCGCTTCATCTTTCTCAGACTCCGCGAAAAAAGGCTCGAACATAGCCGAAGCATTGCCCTCCCTCATGGATGCCCTGCAGGATGAGGAGGTGAAAATCCGCATATACGCTTCGACAGCGATATTTTTCTCATTGACGAAATTCTGGAGCCACCCCGAGCTCGTGCTTCCGCTCTCGTCCGCGTTATCGGACGAAGATCCTGATGTCCGCAGCTATGCGGTGCGCTCTCTCGGCCGCCTTGCCAGGAAAGGCAACGACCATCAGGAGGCCATGAAAGCGATAATCAACGCGATGAGCGACCCTGATTCGGGTGTCCGCCTCTACGCATGCCGCGCTGTCCGCGAAGCCTGCTCCAGGGAAGAAGTCGATATCCTGCCGGCCATGGATGCCCTCCATGCCTGCATGTCCGACCAGAATCCCCGAATCCGGTCTGAAGCGACAACGACCATAGGCAAAGCGGCAGAGGACGGAATAGACATATCAAAGATGATACCAACGCTCATAGCTTCGTTGACAGATTCTGATGCATCGGTCCGCGGCGTCGCTGCCGACGCCCTGAAGGAAGCCGGAAAAGCCAGCGCAGAGGCCATCAAAGGTTTCATGCCTCAAATCATCGCAGCACTAAAGGACAAAAGGCTTGTCCGGGGAGCGAGGGAGAAATGCATCCGCCTTGTGGGCGTAGCCGATTCCAAGGGAGTCGACATCTCGGACGCGGTTCCCACCCTTCTTGAAGGCATCTCGGACCCAGACGCATCGGTCAGGCTGGCATCCGCTTCGGCTCTTGCTGATGCCGCGAAAAACCATGAACACCGCAAACCTATTGTCCTCAAGATGGCCGAACTCCTCGCATCGGATTCGCAAGAGGCGCAGAACCTCGGCTTGCGCGTGATAGAGGAAATGGCCTCGAAAGGCATCGATGTGTCTGATGCGCCGCAAGCGATAGGCCCCATCATCGCGATACTCGCCGAGGATAATTCGGAGCGCCTCGAATCCGCGATAAAAATCGTGAATTCATGCTTCAGGAGCAATTTTGTGGGGACCCGGGAGAGGTTGACAAAAGGCATATTCGAATACATCACAACGGCTTCATTCGCTGGCGAAGCAGAGCGGAACAGCCCGAAGTATGTGCGGGCCATGAAGATGTTCGCGAGAGTGACTGACACGATGCAGCAAACCGAGATAAACATGGCCAAAGCGGGAAAGGAGGGCGCGTGAAATGGTCCTGAAGCACAAATCCCACCGCACGAAGATCCCGGTCTATGCTGTCACGGCGCCAAGCAAGAAACCTCTGACATCCATGCTCGAAGAAGAGACTCTGGAAGGATACAGGGTGCTTCTCGAGGAGCGGAGAATCGAGAAGGTCGTGAAACAGCTTGACTCTTCCAATAAAGATGTCGTTCTTGTCGCAAGATTGCTCGAGGATGAGGATTACGGCGTCCGACTCTCCGCGGCATCGGCATTGAAAACCGCATGCGAAAAAGGGATCATCATCACTCCGGCAATCGGGCATCTGGGGAAAGCGCTGAGCAACCGGAGCGAGAATGTCCGGATAAACGCGTTCCTTGCTCTTAAGACTGCGCTCAAGAGACGGCTGGATATGGACGCCGCAGTGCCAGGAATCGCAATCGCTCTGTCCGACCAGGGAAAAGAATTCCGCATGAATCTGCTCGAGCTGGTCAAGAGCATGGCGGACTGGCGGGTGGATATAGGTGCAGCCGTGCCTGCGTTATCCGACGCTCTTTCAGACAGCGATATCAAGGTTTTGCGGCTCGCATTGAGCTGTTTGCGCATCGCCGCCATGACCGGGACTGATATCAGCCCTGCCATCCCGGCATTGTCGAAACTGCTCAACCATCCAAACAAGGATATCCAGGAAAGCACAATTTCTGCATTGGACTCGGCTGCGAAAGAAGGAAGAGATATGCGCGAAGCGCTCCCCGCTCTTTTCGAAAGGCTGCTGGATGGCGAGGAGAAAAAACGCAAAGATAGCGCCAGAATCGTGGAGAACGCATCGAATATCCCCAACAAAGAAATCCGTCTGGCGATAATCAGCGCCATGATAGGATTCACGGATACCGCGGCTTTCAGGTGCGAAGCCGAGCGAAACAGCAAACTGTATCTCGAAGTCATGGGGTGCCTTCAGCGCTCCATAGGGAAGATAGAGAAGCAGTGGAAGACGAAGCGTGAAACGAAATGAAATCCAGGCAGAAGACTAGCGGATCGGAGAAACCCAAAAAGCCAGCCTCGCCTTGGAAAAAATTCTATCAAAATTTGGAAGTTATGCAGATTCAGAAATACCAGACCCTGCTATCCGACGGAGATTTCAATGGCATCGTTTCATCTCTCCAATTAGTTCCTCAAGAAGTGGCGATTCTTGCAAAACTCATGGGTAAAGCGAAAACCGACGAACAGAAGTTTATTATCAAGGCATTATTTTCTGCTTCTGAAAATGGGATCAACATTTTCCATGCCGTGCCAGCTCTGGCGCAGATGCTTTCCATTCAGGATATCCGGGACGACGCGCTCAGTGCTTTGGGTAGCGCCGCGCGGAAGGGGGCAGACATCTCAGCTTCGATCCCTGCTTTGGCGAAGATCCTATCCGGCCAGGATCCCATCAGGTTGAATGTAATCGGTTTCATAAAACTGGCAGCTCAAAAAGGGGTGGACATAACGCCAGCCTTGGAAGCTTTGGCGAACGGGCTTTCCGATAGCGATGCGACTATCAAGATGGAATCCGTCAAGATATTGAGAATCGCGGCAGACAAAGGAACCGACATATCAATCGCAATCCCTGCATTGGCAATATCGCTATCCGATGGAAATACTATCCCGTGGGAATCTATCCAAGCTTTGCAAAATGCCGCCAAGAATGGGATAAATATCGGCGCAGCCGTCCCTGCTCTCGCAAGGGCGATTTCCGATCCTGATGAGGATTTCGGAAAGAGAGCGTTGCAGGTTTTAGGCTTAGCGACCGAAAACGGTATTGACATAAGCGAAGCGTTCCCGGCTCTCCTCCAGGCTATTTCCGATATTGACGAACAAGTCAGTTCCGATGCTGTCGAAGTCTTAGTGAAAGCGATTGAAAAATGCGATCATAAAGGGCGGGTAGCGATGAGCTCCGCCCTGCTCCAATTCATCAATTCGCAGGCTTTCGTTAGCGAAGCGGACCAAAATAGCGTATTTTACGTTGAAATGGTCGGGGTTTTTCAGAAACTAATCAGCAAAATCAGTGATGCCGAAGAAAAAGGCAGGGACAAACTCAATGGCCTTGACGAGTACTACGAGGAATACTGTGAAGAAATCGACAAAGCAAGACGAGAAGAAGAATACGAAGATTATCACTGAGAAATGAAACCTCCTTCTAACCAAAACTAAATTAAACCTGCCCTCAGAATGCTCCTCCAGGTGAACAGTTATGACCAGCCTCAAAAGAACCATAAGATGCTCAGGATGCGGCAACGACATGTCTTTCGACATCAACGCCGACCTCACCATGGCGGAACTGATGATATCCGGCAAATGCCCGCGGTGCAGCACGACTATCCAGGTGAACTACAGCCTTGTCCCTAGCGGCGCGCAGCCGACGACATCGCAGTCCCTCACATCCACGGCGGATTCGCCTTCGCAGATGGTGAACATAGACGATAGCCTGTTCACGCCGGAGATGCCGAGCGACGCGCTGAAAGATATAATAGACGATTAGACGGATCGAGCGACGCGCTAGATGGATTTCGCTGAAAGGACATCAATCGACGATTAAGCGGTCGGCTTTTCCTTCGGCATTATCCCGAGCTCTTTCGGCAATCCTGCGACGGTCTCCAGGATCAGCTCCGGATTCAACCCTTTCTCTTTTATCTCCTCTTTCTTCGACGTCCCTGTGAGGACAAGGACTGATTTTATCCCGCAGTTCTTGGCGAATGCTATATCCGTATCCAGCCTGTCCCCCACCATCAATGTCTCGGATGCCTTCAGCCCCTTCTCCTCTTTCATGAGCGTAAACGCGTACGGGTTCGGCTTCCCGACGACAAGGGCGCTGCGCCTAGTGCTGAACTCTATAGCAGCGACAATCGCGCCGGCCCCCGGCATGGAGCCGTGCTCGGTAGGAAACGTGTGATCCTTGTTTGAAGCAATGAACTCGGCGCCATGGCGTATCAGCATGTGCGCTTTGCCGAGTTTCTCGTAGTTTATCTGCCTATCCAGGCATCCGACCACGATTCCGGCATCATCGCTCGTTTCAATCCCGGCCGCATTTAGCTCCTCAACCATGCCCGGCTCACCTACGACATACACTTTCTTGCCCGGCAGGTGCATCGCTATGTATTTCGCCACGATGTATGAGCCGCAATACACCTCATCCGCGTTCGCTTCGAAACCGCGCGACCTGAGCTTCTCGGCGACGCCTTCCCTGCTGCGGGTCCCGGCATTGGTGAGGAACAGGATCTTGATCCCCTTCTCGCGCATCATGTGGAGGGCTTCGCTCGCCCCTTCTATCCTGTCTTTGCCCAGGAAGAGCGTGCCATCCAGGTCGAATATCGCGCACTTCACGTTCCTGATCATGGTTTTTTATTCAATCCCATCGATTTAATTATCCTATGCGCGTGGCAGTTCTTTTCTCTGGAGGCAAGGACAGCGTGTTCGCCACCTTCTGGGCCATCATGCACGGCTTCGAACCGGTCCTTGTGACAGTCCGGCCTCCGGAATACTCGATGATGTTCCACCACCCAAATGTGGACGCGACAAGAAAGCAGGCGGAAGCGCTCGGGCTCGAACAGATATTCGTCGAGACGAGCGAGGATGATTGGCGCGAGAAATTGGTGGAAGTCTTTCGTTCATTAGGCGCAAGAGGCATCGTGGCTGGCGCTATAGCGAGCGAATATCAGCGAAGACGGATCGATTCCATCGGCGAAGAGCTCGGCATCCCGACCTATGCGCCCCTATGGCACAAGGACAAAGGCGACGAGCTGATGAAAGAGATGCTTATATATTTCGAGATCTATGTGACTGCGGTTTCTGCCGAAGGCCTCGGGCCCGAATTCCTCGGCGAGCCGCTGAAGAAACTGATGGATGCCAAGAAGCCCAACATCCACCCGTTCCTGGAAGGAGGCGAAGGCGAGACGTTCGTGACTGACGCGCCGTTCTTCAAAAAAGCCATCCGGATAAAAAAATGGAAGAAAACGTGGGACGGTTCCCGCGGAGTCGCCGAGATAGAACAGATGGAATGACGGAAGAATCCATCGCAATACGCCGATTAGCCGCCTTTTTATTCTTGCGCTTCGAATGATATCTCCGTTGCCTTATGGCGTTAGTCGCGACGACCCAGCTATCAAGTCAGATTGCATCCAGGCAGACCTCTTGTTCTCAGAATGCCAGCAATGCGGCCGACACCGCAAAACAGAGATTCCTGCGCCTGGTCCAGGCCTCCGAATCGCGCCCGGGCCCCTTCCCGATATTAACAACGTCCGTATCGCCCCTGAGCGAACCGCCGTGCTCCATCAAGATAACCGATACGTCCGGGAAACCGATATCCGAGGAGATAAAATTCCGGCGCATAAGCGGCATGCTCGATACCATCTGCAGATATGTGGAGCGGCTCCAAGGACAGAATGTCCCCAGGCAATCCGGCGTCTTCGAAACCATCACGGATTCCGATATTAGGGATGCGATGCGCGGCCTGCCATCCGACACATTGAAAGCTGCTTACGACGACCTGCTTTTCATATCCAAGCACAGCCCGTCCGAGGAAGTGCGACGGGATGCGACCCGCATCTGCTGGAAGCACTATTTCATAGCGTATTCCGGGCGCGTATCCATCATGAGGCCTCCTTCGATGAGTCCGCAGGATTCGGGCCAGGCTGCAGGAAAATAAAAGCATCAGCGGACTGTCCTCATCGTGCCGGTATCAGCTCATGCCAGGCAAATCCTTTATAAATTAATCCGCCGTATTCACAGTCCCAAGGTAATCCCATGCGATATAGTTTGGCGTTTTCACATGCCAGAGCCAATGCTCCGGAAAACAGACAGGCCGTGATAGACGGCAGGAAAGTTTCGATAGCAGCGACAACAGCTTCGGCATCATTTGTCCCGATAGCCCCGATAGTGGAATTGCACCCGAAAGGGATAGAGGCCCCGCCTCTTGAGCCTGCTTTCCAGGGCGCTTTGGCGGAACTGGAGAGGAAGCTCGGCGCCCTTCAGAGCCGGCTCGATGCGTTATCCAAGAACGGGAGAAACAACTACAAGGAATTCCTGGACGATGCGAATTACGTCCTGAATGATGCAAGCCTGCTATTTACGAGCATGAAACCTTCCCTTGCGAAGGACGACCGGATAATCGAGAATGATCCTGCCATGAAGAAAAAATTCGCCATGACATCATTGATGCTCGATATAACACTTCACAGATTGAGCGAATGGTAAGAATGCTATAGAGAAGGATTGTATAAGGTGGAATACAATGTTGAAAACTCCGAATGCCCTAACCCCAGCCAGGATATTATCCATAGACCGCTCGACCGAATGTGTCGTGCCTAAGAAACAGTATGCCGGCCCCGTCCAGGTCGAAATCCCGCAATACCTGCAGAAAACCATTTCCTTGGAAGAGAGGCTCGCAATCCGCATCGAGCTTGCAAAGAACCTATGTGACCTCAAGGAAAGGCTCCACGCCTCGAAATCCTCGCCTGCTGACAAGAGCCCGTTCCTCATAGAAGAAGCCGGACTGCTAAACGACGAGGCGGATGGGATACAAGACCGTATTAAAAGGATAAACGGCTCTGTGTGCGCGAATACGGATGCCAATCCCGTCTATCTGGAAGCAAGGCGCATGAATGCCATGCTCCGTGTGATGCTCCTGGGCCTGGGGGAGAAATGAAAGAAGAGCTGGAAGGAAATAGGAGAAAGAGAAAAACAAGAATTTTTGAAAAAACCAAAAATCGCCTCTACCTGGAGGCGTAATTGCACATGTATATCTTGTCTTTCCATCCGCTCGAGCAGCTTCCGCCGCCGTTGACCGGGGCGCATACCGAACCGTCGATGCAATAGGCGCATCCTGAGCCGCTCAGGCAGTCCGCGCAATTTGTCTTGGACGAGCAACCGCCTACACCTACCGGCTGGAGGCATCCGTTCTGCGTGGTGGTCCATTCATCTGCCTTGCATGTGCTGGCAGACGGCCCGTTGGAATCCCCGAGAAGGCACGAATTGCTTGATTTGCACCAGCCGCACCCCTGTTTCGCTACGCAATCGCCGCATGTCGGCGTCAGCGTTGCGCACTCCTGCTGTGTGGTGGCGATTATCCCGGATCCGCTTGTGCCTTGGCTCCCGCTTGGATTGGTCACATCGATTATCTGGCCCTGCCCGTTCGCATCCGTCGGATTCTGCGGCTGCGTCCCTCCGTTCTGGTTCGCGGTCGCGTTCCCAGACGGATTCCCCGCCTGGATTACCTGCGGCTGGGTCTGGGTGCCTGTATTATTCGATGGAGATGCGGTGAAATATCCGCAGCATCCTGCGCTCACCAGCATTACCCCGATTATCGAGACCAACAACGCAGTGCGATTCAAAAATGAACGATCCATCAATAAATATCCCATATCGATTCCCTCCTCACCATCACAGTTTGATACTGATATCCGTCTCTTTGTCCCCGTCTTTTATCCAAACGCCTTTCTTGTCGCTTATCCTGCCTATGATGCTGCTTTCGATATCATGCTTCTTGGCAATGTTCATGACAGTGTAAGCCCGGTCTTCAGGAAGCACCAAAGCCATGCCGACGCCCATGTTGAACGTCTTGTACATCTCGACGGTGCCGGAGACCTCTTTGGCCAGCTCCTCGAAGATGGGTTTGGGTTTCGGCATGCTCTCCAGGTGATAGCCGACATCCGGGTTCAGCCTCATCAATTTCGAGAACCCTCCGCCGGTGATATGCGCGATTCCGTGAACATCGCATGCCCCTATCATCTCAAGGACCGGATTCACATATATCTTAGTGGGGATGAGCATCTCATTGCCCCATTTGCTGATGTCGAGCGCTTTCCGGGCGAGCGTGTAACCATTTGAATGGAGACCGGAGCTCTCGAGCCCGACGATGCAATCTCCCTTCTTAATCTCTTTTCCGAGTATCAGTTTGCGCACGCGCCCGACTACTGTGAAAGTCAGGTCGAAAGGCCTCTTCCCTCCTTTTATTATATCAGGGATGAGGGCTGTCTCGCCACCGATTATCGCGCAGCTGCTCTCTTCGGAACCTTTGACGAGGCCCTTCATTATCTCTGAGACCAGTTCGCCATCCTCTTTCTCGAGCGCGATATAATCGACACCGACAAGCGGTTCAGCTCCCACGCAGAGGATGTCGTTGACAGACATGGCGATGGCATCGATGCCGACCGTGTCGTATTTGTCAAGGGCCTGGGCGACAAGGAGCTTAGTGCCGACACCGTCCGTGTGTATGACTAGCCTGTCAGCCCCGCACTGGAAGACGCCCCCGTAATGCCCGAAGATGGGAAGCGGTTCGCCATACCCTTTGCGGAATGCGAAAGTGGATTTGATGCTTTCCCAGATGGAGCTTTGGATTTTCCTGACATTGCCCACATCTATCTGGTATTTCATAGATGAACCATTGCCTCTTCGGGTTTAAAATGCCTGCTTCTTGGCGCGCGATTTGTACGTTTTGCCAATCTCTTTAAACCCTTTC
>CAILMU010000191.1 GCA_903835325.1 uncultured Microcaldota archaeon
GAGTTCAAATCTCACCGGGCCCGTTTTCCCTTGTTCCAGCGTTAGCGATATTAGCGGCACCTAAAGGAAAATGGGAACGAAGTGAAATCCGCAGATTTCACAACGGCCCGTATTTTTTTATGATCACTGGCTAGCATAAGTGTTGACGGTTGCCAGAATCAGGCTTTAATTACTTTTGCCTCTTAAACACCCTTATCACGTTTCAACGAGACCTAGAAATAGGAAGATTCAGGTGATCAGATGGAAATCCATGATATCAGCAGCATGCTCGAAGGCCTCATCAACGACACAAGCATCCCAAAGAATATCCGGAAGGCGCTGTCTGAGGCGAAGATGCGCCTGGACAGCAACGATGAGAAAGGGACGAAGGTCAGCGCGGCGATATATCTCATAGAATCGATAAGCGACGACATCAACATGCCGGCCCATGCGCGCACCCAGATATGGGCGATAATGAGCGCGCTCGAGACCGCTGGATAGGTTTATTGGTGATGCGAATAGCGATCGATGTCAAGAAGTGCCTATATTCGGCATTTTTGCCTGCGGCGATATTGATCGTTGTAGGATTTATTAACCATTTTTTGAACCAAACCTTTCCTAGTGCAGGATATTTGATAGGAGCGCCCACTTGGATTTTTACCATCATTGTACTGGCATGGTCGGGTTATCGTGTAGTGAAAGAACAGGGGATGGATTTCAAGGGGGGAACCATCACGGGGATGCTTGCTGGTTCCATAGATTTACTTGTTTCAGGAGGAATTGTCGGCATGGTGATGGCTTACTCTAGCCATAATCTGAACAATGCCAAAGAGATTGCCGTATTTGGACTCTCTGTTATGCTCATGATCGTAATCGCTGTAATTTTTGGCGCTGTTTTGGGTGCGGTTTGCGGCGCAATCGGTGCTTACATCGCTGGCATGAAGAAGTGAATTTTGCAGGAACCGTCTTATTTTTATCTTGTTTTCATGATTCAATACATTCGTATTCGCTGATTTTTTCGATAAAGGACAGGGTTTTCATCATGGTGCTGGAGGAGCTCGCGCATAAAGGCATCCGCATGACGACAGAGGCGGAGCGCTACATCCAGGCCAACGAGCTTTCGCCTGACTTGGCTGAGCGCCTGATAGCCCTCCAGAAACCGCTCATATCGAAAGATGATATCGAAGGATTGCTCGCGAAAAAGCCTGCTGATACGACCGAGACGGAGATCATCCGGCCGGATTATTTCTCCCCCCTTGCCAAGGAGTTCTCCCCGGATGTCAAGATAAATTATTCCAGGGATGTCACCGGGAAATCAAGGACAAAAGGCGAAGTGGAGAATTTCATCAACCATTTCCGGAACCGGTTCGATAGGCTCTCGAAGATGCTGAGGAGGGTCGGGGCAGGGTCATCCGTGGATCTTTCCGAGATAAAGAAGCACGTCGGCGAGAAGGTGAGGGTGATTGCCCTCATCTCGGATAAACGGGTGACGAAGAAAGGGAACATATTTTTCGAGATAGAGGATATGACCGGGACGTTCAAGGTCGTGGTCTCCCAATCGAGATATAACGAGAAGCTGGTGCCGAAAGCGAAGAACGTCCTCCTTGATGATATCGTCGCGATAACCGGCAAGGTGCTCGAGCCATACTTGATAGCCGAGGATATCGAATGGCCGGATATGCCGGTCGTGCGGGAGAAAAGGGTGATAGAGGCCGATGTGGCTGCGGCTTACCTGAGCGACATACATTTCGGGAGCAAATATTTTCTGGAGAAATACCTGGATTCTTTCGTGGAATGGCTCCATGGGAAGGGCGACTCGAAAGAGCTTGCGGGAAAAGTGAAATATATCGTGATAGCCGGCGATGTGGTGGATGGGATAGGGATATATCCGAACCAGGAGAAGGAATTGCTGGTGAAGGATATCTATCAGCAATACCGGATGTTCGATGATTTCATCGAGGACCTTCCTGATTATATCGAAGTGATAGTGGCGCCCGGGAACCATGATGCGGTCCGGAGAGGAGAACCCCAGACTGCGATAAGCACCGATATGGTGAAATCAGATGTGACTCTTGTGGGGAACCCTTGCAGCCTGTCCATAGAAGGCATGAAGCACCTGACATACCATGGGACATCGATTGATTCCATGATAGCGAGCATCCCGGGGCAGTCATATATGCATCCAGAGAAGGTGATGATAGAGTATCTGAAGCGCAGGCACCTCTCTCCGGTTTATGGCGGGAATCTGATAATACCTGAGAATATAGATTACATGGTGATTGATGACCCGCCTGATGTCTTCCACTGCGGTCATGTGCACAAGAACGGCTACACCCAATACCGCGGAACGCTAGTCATCAATTCAGGGACGTTCCAGGACCAGACCGATTTCCAGGTGAAGCAGGGGCATGTCCCGACCCCGGCGCTTGTCCCGATTCTAGAGATGAAGAATAATAGGCTAAGGACGCTGGATTTCAAGTCTTGAAAAAACTGTTTTTCAGTCGGAAGTATTCACTTCTTCGGGACAACTTCGAACCTTATCCGCTCGACCCATTGTTTCGATGGCGGATTCGTCGGTGCAGGAACCGGCCGATTGGTAAGTTTGGACGGATCAATGATTTCGCTGTCTTGACTTGCCTGCTGGCATTTCGATTCGTTTGACTGCATGGATAGTCTGTCGTAGAATCGTATCCGCGGATTGCTCTCGAAAAGCGTTTTCAATTCATCAATGCGGCCTCGCCTTTCCCCCGGAGGGAGGTTGAGCCATGTCGGGACATCCTCCCGTTTCAGGACGCCAAGCGTCTCTTCGGTGCAAAGGCCGGTCATGAGCATCTGCAGGATGGTGTAATAGGCTCGGTCATCCTCTATATTCGGCCAGAGCCATGCGCTGTGGGCCGTGTGATCCTGGTACTCCCTGTCCAGGACCGTTTTATAGCCTGGGAGCGTATTGAGGCTGCGCCCCATGATATTGAACGTCTCTGTGAGGCTGTAGCCAGGGATCAATCGCATGTTGTGCAGCTGGGCATCGAATGGAGGGACCAGCAGCAGTATCGCTTCTATGGTTTGCCGCATATCATCAGCGCTCTCAAAGGGGCTGTTGATTATGAAATCTACTGCCGGCACCTCTATCCTGCCTTCTGAAACCGCCTTGGCTGTGAATCTAGTGACCGATATCAGCGTCTCCCTGCTCGTGGCAGGACGCTTGTAGCATGCGAGCGCTGCTTTGCCTCCGCTCTGATATCCGAAATTCAGCTGCCGGAGGCCTGCATCCATCAATCTTTCCAATATCCCCTCATTGAAGGTCATGGGGCTGAAATAGACGAAGAACGGTTTGTTTATGTTATTTTTCCATTCGTCGCAGAATAGCCCGAGCTCGTCTTTTTTGACAGCCTTTCCATCCAGGAACCTCAGGAAGAAGTCGTCATCGATGAATACCACCGAATCGATGATAGTGTTTTTTATGACGATTTCCCTGATCTGCCTGATGACCTCTTCAGTCGGGATACGGCCAGGCGCACCGCCATGGGTCTTGTCGAAAGTCTTGAGAAAACGGTTCAGGCAGTAGGTGCATTCGAACCTGCATCTACGATCTGTCATTACCCAAAGCTGGTAATTCATTATTGTTGCCATGAAATTGGGTATGATACGGAACTCCTCCTCTGCGGATTCGATCCTATGGATCAACCCATCCTTGAGAAGGAAGTGGGTCCCTTTGGTGAAGTCATAATCCGCTGGCTGGATAAGTCCGTGTTTCGGCGTATCTGTTTCGAATCCTCTTGGTATCTTTCGACCCTGTTCAAGCATCTCCAAGGCTTTCGGGAGCCAGATCTCGGCTTCATGATGGCATACCGCATCAGCGCCCATCTCATAGAAAACACCGGGTGTCACGAATGCCTGGACGCCTCCGACGAGGACAGGCTTTTCGGCAAGCTCTGACGTTCCCCTCATCATCCGCAAGATTTGCCGGGAGCGCTCCAAGCCTATGGCAGCGACGGATATTCCTACCCAATCATCATCCTTGATTGCTTCTCCAATGGCGTTGAGTTCCTTTTCATTGTACAAGCTATGCGCAGGAACCTTGTTGAGGAAAAACAATTTAGTTGATTCGCCACGCGCCTGCTGAATAGTGCTGGAGAGATGCCTTGCTCCAAGCCCGCCTTTCTGCGGTATCAGTATCGAACCGGCCAGTTTTTTGTTAACCATAAGTAAAACCCCGTATATATCCGCACGGCACCTCTGCCACAATCACGTAGTCTCCTGCCAGCGGGTCTTCGAACTCGGATCTTGTTGGCCAGACCTTGGTTTTTTTCAGGATGGTAAAGCCCGCACTTCCAAGATGCTCAATGAAACGGCGATAATCGACTTTCCATTCATACTCGCGACGGATTTCATACCCCATCACCTGGTGCAGGAGCCTGATGACGTCCTCGTCCATTCCCAATGCTTTAGTTTCCTGGATGCGCTTTCCATAGAAGAGCTTCGCGGCAGCTGCATGCCCCGCTTCATCTGCGTATTCCGGAAGTATGTTTTCAGCGAAAATCACCCTGCCATCAGGTTTCAAGTGCCGAATCATATTCCGAAGAAACGTCATCTTCCGGTCGTCTTCGATATGGTGGTATGCGGAGCTGGCGAGCACGATGTCGGCGCTCAACCCAAGATTGCAAACGGCAGCGTCCCCAAGGACAAGGTCAGCTCCAACAACCCCGGAAAGCCGGTTTTTCGCGAAATCAATATATGCCGGTTCCGTATCGATGCCGATGAAACGGGCTATTCGCGGTTCTGGAATCATCCTGCTGAAAATTTCGCACGTGCCGCAGCAGAAATCGATCAAAGTGGCTGGCTTGCGGAGGCGGCCGAGTTCTGAAAGCAACTCCTTTTTCGCCATTTCGTAGAGCGCTTGCTCGCCTGGGACGGTTTCGACTTTCTGGAATAGAGCCGCATCTTTCGCATAGTCGCCTGAACTGGCTGGTATCGTCATTTTCTTTTTCATGCACTTATAGACACAAATACAATATTTATAAGTTTCTTTTAAAATTTCAACAATATTTACATATTTTTATAAATTATTGTAAATATATAAAAAATCATGGAATTTCAATCCGCAATAAAGCTGGATAAAACCGACTACAAAATCCTCGCGGAGCTGGATTTCAACAGCCGCAGCCCGAGCTCGAAAATCGCCAAAAAATTGAAGCTATCGAGAAACATCGTGGATTACCGGATAAAACAGCTTCAGGAAAAAGGGGTTATCATGGCATTCAATGCGTTCATAGATGCGGCTAAGTTCAACCTCATAAGCTGGAAGGTATATTTGAGGTTCCAAAACCTTACTCCCCAGAAAGAGAAGGAAATCCTGGATTACCTCAACAGCCACCAGAAAGTCTGGTGGATAATACGATGCACTGGGGCATTCGACCTGATGTTCTGCCTCCTGGCCGAATCCATCCATGATTTCTATCAGGAGATGCTGGAATTCAATACCTTGTTCAGCAACCATGTCATTGAGACTGAGCTCAATAGCCATATAGACCCGGAATTCTATACAAGAGGCTATCTCGGAAAAGAATCAATGAACCCATCTAAGCCTTTCCTGGTGAAACCCACCAAAATGGATTTCGATGAGCTCGATATAAGGCTCCTTGAGCTGCTGGGGCAGGATAGCCGGCTGCCAGTCACTGAGATTTCGAGAAAGCTGGGCGCGACGCCGAGAGTGATCGCATACAAAATGGAGCGTCTGGAACGAGAGGACGTGATAACCTGGTACAGGATCATCCTTGAACCGTCGAAATTGGGAAGGGAATATTACAAGACGCTGATAAACTTCAAGGGCATCACGAGAGAGAAGGAGAATGAATTCCTTGGGTTCTGCCGTACGCATCCGGATATCATCAACATGTCGAAAGCTGCCGGGCCATGGGACATGGAATTCGAATGCGAAGTCGAGAATTACCGGAAGTACAACGAGCTGATGCAAGAGATACGCCGCCAATTTCCGGATCTTATCAAGCAGTACAGGGGTTTGCTGATTTATGAACAGATGAAATATGAAAACAACTTCCTTCGCTATGGTCTGGATCTCAAGGACCAGCGCCAGAATACACACCTTTAAATTGTCGCCCGTTCAGGAAAGACTTCGAGATATCTTTATAAAGTTAAACGACTAATGAGGAGACAGGTGAACTTACGTTCATCACGAAGTGGTTCAATGACCAAATACCTAATAGCAAGACAACTGTCCGGGAAAAAGATCGTCACGAACGAGGGCGAGGATTTCGGCAAGCTCGTTGACCTCAATGTCAATGAAGTGACCGGCAAGATAGAGACCCTTGTAGTCGAACCTAACACGGACAGCGCCTCAGCAGCCAAGATGAAGAAGGAAGATGGCATGATCCATGTGCAGTACGAGAGCGTCCTTGCAGTCGGCGACTTCATAATCGTCGAACGCAGGAACATGACGTACTGAAGCGGAGATTCTCGTTTTTTACTATTTTTCTCTCCATTTATCCTATTTATGTCTGGTCATATCCTCGGGATCGATGAGGCAGGGCGAGGCCCGGTCATCGGCCCGCTTGTGATCTGTTGCGCATCGTGCAGGCGCGAGGACGAGAAGCTCCTCCGCAAGGCAGGGGCAAAGGATTCCAAGAAACTCAGCGCAGAGCAGCGCCAAGAGGTATTCTCCAAATTGAAGGGGTTCTGCTCGTTCAGGCTGGTCGAGATAACCGCGGCCGAACTGAACCGCACGATGAAGGAGATGTCCCTCAACGACATAGAAGCGAAAGCGATGGCAAGCATGATAAAGAATATAGCGGACGGCGACGATTGCATGATTGACATGCCTGACCGCTATTCATGGACCTTCCGAAAGAGGATGGAACGCTTCGGAGCAAAAAGGTTCGAAGCAGAGCACAAGGCGGATGACAAATACCCGATAGTCTCGGCGGCATCCATTTACGCTAAAATCATGCGCGACCAGAGGATAGAGGAGATAAAGGCTTCCACATGCGATTTCGGGAGCGGGTATCCGTCTGACAGGAAGACGACAGATGCATTGGTCGACCCTGAGCGGCGCAAGATGCTGACGCCGTATATCCGGGAGCGCTGGAAAACGATAGATAAATTGAAGCAGACGAAGCTCGAGAGCGGGGAGTGAGGGACGATTTCTATGGCCCGCATCACGGTGAGGAACGAAGGCGCCAGCTTCGAGATGCCTGACAACGCGCCTTTTATCGATTATGCCAGAGATAACACGTCGATAATGTTCGGATGCATGAAAGGCGAGTGCGGGATCTGCATAATAACGATTGTGAAGGGGAAAGAGAACCTGAATCCCCCAGTGCATGAGGAATGGCTGAAATTGCAGAAGATGGGAGCAACGCCGGGCCAGCGCCTGGCTTGCCAGCTATGGGTGAAAAAAGGCGAGATAGAGATAGAATATTGAGAAGAAGGGAAAATGGGGAAGAAAGAAAAACGAAAAGGGAAAAAATACGCTTATTCTGCGCTTATCCTACGGGTTCCCGTTAGGCAGGATATGCATCGTCCCTGTTAATGCCCGGAACGTCGTCGCGTAATATTCGCATTCAGCGACCTGGTCCATCGTTATCGTCGCGCTCTGGCCAGGCCCGAGCATTTTCGAATCGAAGACCTGTGCACCATTTACGAAACAGGTCGCAGAACGGGGCGATTTTCCGTTGTTCACGAATGTCACGCTGTCGCTCATATGGACGGTCAGTTCAGCAGGCGAATACGCGAAATCGGTGATGCTGACAGTATAGGACTGCGGAACGTATACCGGCGGAGCGGACTGCGAAATCGTGTATGTCACGGTCTTCTGGATTGCCGGAGAATACGGCGTGTTGTCGTTGTTCAGAAGCTCGACCTTTATCGTGTGCGTGCCGTAGCCGAGGCCGGTCACATCATAGGATTTGGCTGAGAGCATGAACGGCGTGCCGTCATCTATCGTCACCCGGAAATGGCCTTCGCCTTTCTTGGCGGCACCGCCCGCCTGCTTCAGCACCAGGTTCTGGGTGGTTATCTGGAGCGTGACCCCGACACCGTTGAGGTTGGCGGTCTCGATAGACATGCCATCCATAGGGCTCGTTATCGAGATGGTCGGGTTCTTCACCACCGGTGGCGGAGCTGTCTGGTTCGTCTGGTTCGCGGTCTCGTTGACCGGCGTTCCGAAACCAAGGCATCCAGCGCCCATCATCCCGCTTAAAACAAGCCCCCCAATCAACACTGAGATAATCAGCAATCTGAATATGTCGGATCCCATGGTGTTCGATTTGCCCGGATATCAATATAAAAGTATCCACCTGCATGAATGAGACGTGAGCATATGATAAAGGCAGTGCTGTTCGATTTCGACGGGGTCGTTGTAGAGAGCGAGCCCCTGCACATGAGGACATTTCTCGAGATCCTCGGCAAATACAAGATAGAAATCCCGATCGAGCGCTGGTACCGGGAGTTCGCTGCGACTGAATCGCGCTCGATATTCGAGCGCTTGAGCAAAGAATATAATATCAAAGAGGATATCGGCCAGTTGGTTGAGGCTAGGAGAGCCTTATACGAAGGATATGTGCGCGAAGGGGCTTTGAAGGAGGTTCCTGGCGTTGAAGGCTTCCTCAAGTCTCTCCGGAGCACTGACATGAAAACCGCGATAGTCTCCGGAAGCCATCGGACTAACGTAGAATTGGCGCTTTCATTCTTTGGTTTGAATGATTTTTTCGACCTTGTCGTGAGCGCGGATGATATCCCTTATAGGAAACCGCATCCTGGCCCCTACCTCTATACGGCAAAGAAGCTGGGCATCGAACCGAAGGATTGCGCCGTCATAGAGGATTCGGTTTCAGGTTGCCAGTCTGGAAGGAGGGCGGGGATGAAACTGATTGTGATGAGATCGCCGGCGCTTCCGGATATCGGCAGGTATGATTTGCTGATAGACGATTTCCAGGGGCTCGGGATCGAGAAGCTGGAAGGCCTCTGAGATGCATTCCTGCCGCAGTGGCGTGTCAAGCTTTCTCGAGCTCGGCCTTGAATTCGGATATATCAGCAAAACGCTTGTCCGGTTCCTTCTCTATCGCCCGCATCACCGCTCTCTCCAGGCGGACCGGCATATCCCGGCAGGCATCATGTCCCCGCAGCGGGGGCGGCTGGTCGCGCAGGACTGCCCTCGCCGTCTGGAGCCTGTCTTTTCCGTCGAAAGGCGGCTTCCCGCTCAATGTCCGGTATATGGTGACTCCGAGTGAGAACACGTCCACGCGCTGGTCGAGAGGGTCCTCGTACAATATCTCCGGGGCGACGTAGCCGGCAGTGCAGGAGGCGAACCCTTTAGGGGTGGGATCCATGGTCCCGTCCAGAAATCGGGAGAACCCGAAATCGAACAGTTTGGCGATGGGTTTCCCGCCCCTCCTGACAAGGACCACGTTGCCGGGTTTGACATCCCCGTGTATCATGCCTTTGCTATGGATCTCTGAAAGCGCATCGCAAATCTGCAGGGTCGTCTCACGGGCCCTTTTCCATGTGACATGGCCATCGCGCTCGATTATGTCCGAGAGGGACTTTCCTTCGACATATTCCATGATGAGATAAATCCTCAGGTCGTGGGTGCCGCTGCCTTTGAAGTCCACGATATTGGGGTGGCTCAGCCTCCGCATGGCGACGATCTCCTTTTCCAGAAAAAGCTCGGACAGCTCCAGGCTGATGCCGTTCTCCCTGGCGAATTTCATGGCTGCCCTTTCGTTGTTCTGCCTGTCATGGGCAAGATATACCCTGCTGAGGCCGCCATCGCCTATGAATCCCCGTATCTCGTACCTGTCATCTATGGTCTTCCCGATTCGGTCGTCCAGGGGATCTGCGCGGATGGCTTCAGCCCTGTCTTTCATCCCTCTTCTGTCTTGGACCCCATTGAGGACGAGGGACTTCCAGAAACCCATACTTATTGTATATTGTGGTGAGCGGATAAAAATGCGTCAGTAGCAAGAAAAAGGGTTCCGGCCGGGGATGCCCGGATCCTCTGATTTCTCCTGACCGATTCAGGCCTGCCAGTTGTCGATGCTTTCCGCCATATCGTCCATAGTCTGGAAGCGCTCTTCCCTCGTCTTCCTGAGAGCGCGCATCACGATATCGTTAACCCCGCAGGGGATGTTGAGGTCTGGCCGCCTTGTCCTCGGGTCCTCTGGCATCTTCCGTATCTGCATGTCCATTACTTCGCGCGGATTCGTGCTCTCGAAAGGCAGATTTCCGCAGAGCATCTGGTACATCATCGTCCCGACAGCGTAGATGTCGACCCTGTGATCGAAGGTATTGCTGAGTATCTGCTCTATCGGCATGTAGTTCGGGGTCCCGAGGCGGTTGAACGGGCCGCAGCGCTCCGTGCATATCTCGCCTTCGTGCATGAATTTCACGAATCCGAAGTCGAAAATCTTGATGGTCTCGGTCCCGTCAGGGCCATGGACGACCTTCATGTTGTCCGGTTTAAGGTCGCAGTGGATTATGCCGAGATTGTGGAGCGAAGAGACTGCTTTGCAGATGGAAAGAAGATGCGGTTTAGCGTCCTTGAATGCCAACGCGCCCCTCACGGCGAGATAATCGCGAGCCCACTCCTTCGAGGAGTTCTGTGACCATGAACCTTTTGCCGTCGAAAACCCCGCTGTCGATGAGCGATATGATGGAATCATGGTCTGCCTTCTCGAGAGCTATCGTCTCGCGCCGTATCAATGAGCATGCATGCGCTTCCGATATCTTGGATGACACTGCACCGGTCGCCAGTTTGACAGCCACATCGCGCCCGTCCATGCTCTGGGCCCGGTAAACCTTGCTGGTCCCGCCTGAACCGACTTCTTCCACAAGGACGTATTCCCGCGCCCGTACCGGAGCCTCGGAAAGCGGCGGGGAAGAATCCCTGCATCTTGCGTTGCGCTGGGGCTCGGGAGACGTCGCTTTCACTACGGTGGGCAAATGTAGCATAATATGATTATATACAAAGTGATATTTAAGCCTTACTTATACATAAATAATAACAAAAAATCACGCACGGGGGCTCCCATCTATCATATTTATATACTACCGCAAACCAAATATCGTCTATTACACATTACGGAATTTCCGCTCGAGATGTTATATATGATAAGACTTGAGCTGGACCGTAAAAAGCGCACTATAGCGGTGAAGGAGCCGTCCGATGTCACTTCGCTGCATAACGGTTTTTACGGCCAGATGAAAAGAGGGATAATCTACCTTACCCCAGAGGAAGCGCTGTACATCATGGATATCAGGAACGGCAGATGCTATGATGACGTGGGGAACGAATACTCGTTCAACGATGTCGCATCGCTATTCCTGAAGAACAAGAAGCTTCTCGCCAGGTCCCTGACATACAAGGACTGGCGGGACAAAGGGCTGGTGCTCAGGCCGCTCTCTGAAGCCGAAGGAAACTACGGCCGCACGACATTGAAAGATTATGTCAGTTCAGAGTGGAAACTGGATGCCTTCTCGTTCGAAGGGCTTTTCTTCCCATTTGATTTGATCACGCTCCTGGATGACGAGAAGACAGGCAAAGAGCTGTATGAGCGCTACTGGATAGGGCAGTTCGGGACATACAAAGCGGCTCATCGCGGGCGCATATCGAAACTGGATATCTACGAGACCATTTTCCTGCTCAGGCAGGGGAACCTGCGCCTGCGCGGGGCGAAACTGAAGGATGTGGAACGTTTCGCAGAGAAACGGATCAAGTTCTTCGAGGACATGTATTCGGTCTATGATGATTGGAGGAGGCGCGGGTACGTCGTCAAGACCGGGTTCAAGTTCGGCACCCATTTCAGGTTGTATTTCCCGGGCGCATCGCCGATAAGGAGCGAGGACGAATGGATGCACTCGAAGCATGTGATACATGTGTTCCCTAGGAAGCACAAGCTCATCATCTCGGAGTGGGCGAGGGCGATACGCGTCGCGCACAGCGTGAAGAAGACATTCATACTGGCGATGCCGGGGAGGAAGATAGCCGTGAAGGCGAACCCGAAAAAGGCCCGGCTCGATTTCCTCCTTTACCACAGGAAAGGCGCGGGGATAGAGACCCCGAAAGACGGCACGCCGAAATATCTCATGTACTCGCTGACCGAGGATGAGTATATCGGAGGGGAGGAGCTCGCATTGGCCTTGGCCGAATGCAAGGGGTTCGGTCTCGAGATGATGATGGCGATAGCGGATAGGGAGAGCAGCGTGACGTATTACCTTATCAAGGAGATAAAGCTCCCGGGGAGCGAATATGAGTACTATGAAATTGAGTGGGTTCAACCGTGAACCCGCTGCTCGCCATAAGCTGATGCTTTTGTCGATTGAATGGCTGCAGCCGTAAAGGCAACGCAACCTGATGAAAATGGAGGTGTGTTTGTTATGGAAGTTCGAGCGAGCCATATTTTGGTCAAAGAAGAGAAGACAGCCAAGAAATTGAAGGAGGATATAGATGCAGGAGCGGATTTCGGAAAACTGGCTAAGAAGCACTCCATCTGCCCGAGCGGAGCTTCCGGCGGAGACCTGGGCTTTTTCAGCAAAGGCCAGATGGTCAAGGAATTCGAGGACGCTGCGTTCTCATTGCCTGTCGGCACAGTATCCGGGCCCGTGAAGACGCAATTCGGCTACCACCTGATAATGGTGACAAGCAAACGCTGAATATCGCCTTTTACGGCAAAGTCTGGCCTGAAATCTAACAGATAGCCTTTTAATCTATTTGTTTCATAAGTTATACAGGTGTGTACATGGGGTGGGTTGTGAAAGTTATTCCTATATTCATATTGCTGCTGGCGCTCAGCTCGGCTGTTATAATCATCCAGTCGGGCGACAACGGCGCGCAGTTTTCCGCTGATAAATCTTCGGCGCTATGCAAGGAGGGGAATGCCGAAGCAGTTAATATCTGCCTTGGCAATGTTGTCAAGGCAGTCTCCTCCGAGCCTAATCCAACAAGCACATTCTACAAGCCAGACGGCAGGATAGTCGTCTGCCCTGTGGCCGCGCCGACCGATATGGGGGGCGAATGCCTCCAGATGATGGTGCCCAATTACTGCCAGAACGTATCAGTCTGCGGAGCGGCCCCTGAGAAGACGTTCCCGGGCCAGAACGGAACTCCGGAACAGGCTGTGGCTCCGACTTATGTGCCTCCGACACCTGAGATCAGCGGCTTGAACGGCGCTCAACCGGAACAGCCGGGATTTGCCCTTCCAGCAGCCACTCAAAGGCCGGTAACTACTGATAATGATGACCTGGTTGCCCAGGCCGCCAAAGCGCAGGCAGTGCCTGCGGCATCACCGAGCACATTCGACTTCGCGCTCGACAACCTCCTCCTCATCGTGGTGGGATTGGGGATCGTCGGCATGGCGATACTCTTCGCGCTCTTCAGGAACACGCTTTCCGAAGAGGAAGAGAAAAACTAGTTTTTTTTGAAAATATTTTTTTAAAAAAAAATCGGGCCCACTGGGATTGA
>CAILMU010000192.1 GCA_903835325.1 uncultured Microcaldota archaeon
GAGTCAACACCCTGATTTCAGTGGGTGGAGACAAGGTCAACTCGGTGACGGCCGGCTTGCTCCAAGGGAGCACGGTCGACTGGAGCGCCAACCCGAAGATGGTGAAGGAAGTCGTGCAGGGATCGAAGATAGTGGTCGCCGGTAAAGAATCCGCTGACACATTATCCGCGGCCCAGGACTTCGTCAGCCAGCTGAAGAAGGTATAAAGTTAGAGGTCAAAACCTCTAATCTTTTCTCTTTTTTTCCTTTTCCTATTTTTCTTTATCAATCTCTTTTCATCTGTCTCTCTTCCAGCCATTTTCCTACTCCCACATGATTTCCTCCAACGCATCCGTGCAAGTCCATTTTTAAACATTTTTGAATAATTATAAGATGTGGATGGCCATGAGTTTGAAAACAAAGGAAGACAAGCGGACCGGAACCGAATCCGCATCCGATAAGAAACCGATCGCACGATACGCTCCTCTCATCACCGGCCTCATCGCGGCATCCGTCGCGGTAACCGCCGCCAATACCGGCGCATTCGGGCAGGGCAAGGGGGGCCCGCTACATGTGTGCGGCTCGCGTGCAGGAAAGCGATGAGTACGAAGCCATCTCCATGGAAGCCTCGGGCGAGAAGGTGAAGAACCTCAGGTTGAGGATACCCAGGATAGAAGGGGGCCACATCGAGCTTTCTTTCCCCGATGCCTATACCGATTCGCTGATGAAGGCCACAAAGAAAATCAACGAAGCCGACCGATATCGGTTCCTTCAAGGTCGCTTCTCCGATGCGATCGATAAAACCGTGGCGCGGCTTGGAGGCAATACCGCGAGCGCGATTTTTGAATGCCCTGTGATCCCGAACATCCCTCTTTCGTCATCTTCCATGCTGTCCTCTTCAGCGATGGTCCCGCAATCCTGCGAAGGGGATTACCATCTCTTCATGCCGCGGGTAGGCGCAGACGAACGCGAACAGGAGCGCATCAGGATACCGTTGAACCTCGAGCTCCAGTCTTCGCTTGGCAACGGAATCCAGGCAAGCCATCATGTCCGTATCGTCGTGGAATTCTCAGCGTTCCACCTCGAATCGCAGAACCGCAGGAGCACCGCCCAGGAGCTGCGCTCGAAGATAGTCCCGATAATATCCCAACGCTGCCGCGATGTCCCTCCATATGAATCCAACCGCGTTCTCAACCAGATTCAGGGCAAGCTGACAGAGGCGGTCCACCTGGCATGCGCGGAGCGGAAATTCAGCCCGGCCATGTGCGATATGCTCGGAGAGCTCCCGAAAATACCATCCACATTGTCACCTGAACCTGTCCCGCTAAGGCTTGAGAGATGATAGTCCGTGATATCCGGCGCTTTCTTTATCGTTTTTAATCCTTGCCTGCCCATCATCTCGTATGGTCTCGCCGAAATCGGTTCCGCGCCCTGAAGATGAGGTATACACATCGCATATCGCCTTGATGAATCCGGCCAGCGTCGAGAAGCGCCACATGGCCGATAGCGAAGCGGACAGGAACAGGTTCAAGATAGATCAGAGGAAAGGGATCGTTGAAGGGATGACGATGCTCCGGCCTCTCGGAGGCAACGACTATCTTGTGATAAAGATTCCCGGCGAGCTTGCGCGCAAACTCCTTGCAGATGCGCAATCATACCCCGAGGCCCAGAGACAGGGCATCATCAGCGAATATCTTTCGGGCGCCGGGGACCGGGCGTACGATCAATTCATGGAGAGAAAAGGCAAATCATCCCGTTTCGAGATAGCGCTGTCAGAGCCCCAGGCCCAGTATGTGCCCAAACCTTTCCGGACCCTGATAATCGGCAGGCGAGACATCCCGTGGGAGAGCGCTACGATCCCGGTCCCGATAGAACCGAAAGAGGAGCAGCAGGCCCAAGAAGCGCCTCCGGCCCAGGCGCCGCTTCCTAAACTCCCCGGTAGGACAGCCAAAGCCGAACCTCCGAAACAAAAACCAGCGCCGGAACCCTCCCCGCAGGAGGAAACGCCTGCAGCTCCGCAATTCAAGCCCGAGCCTGCCCAGAAGCCCCCTCAAGGCGCTGTGGTCACCGGGCTTCCCCCCGGCGTGAGCTCCGCGAACACCATCACGGTAATCGAGGGCAACCCGGCGACATATGTCCTGAAAGAGGGCGATGGCTCTGTGCAACACCCATACCAGCTCTATCTCGGTCCGCACAAGGGCGCGAAAAATAGCCCCGGAGGGCGCGAAGCCGCGATGCTCATGGAATTCTTCGGAGTGTACATCAATGTCCATGCGACCGCGAGCCAGCTCACCAAGAAGAACCGCGAAGAAGGCGGGGCCCAGAGCACGGAGATGCAGCTCCAGATGTCTGTGCGCGAAACATTGAGCTATCATTACAC
>CAILMU010000193.1 GCA_903835325.1 uncultured Microcaldota archaeon
CGCAATGCTGCGAGGAAACAGGCCCAGGCAGAAGCCAGGGCTGAAGAGGACCTTGTCGCATTAGGGGATCTGGCTCTCATAGAGAAAGAGTAGAGCGTTAAGGCTCTTTTTTATTCTATTTTCCCATTCCGCCTAATCCGATTCCTGTTCCATATCGCGTATCAGCGCTTTGGCATCCGCCACTATCTTCGGGTGGTCAGTGCACATCGGGGGCAGTTTATCCAGGTCGAACCATTTCGCTTCGGCAGCGTCAGAGCCGGCGCGCACATCCCCGCCGACCCTTTTGATGAGATAGGCTATAGCTATCATGAGTCGGGGGTCGCGCTTCGGGTCCGAGTAGATTCCGATGAGTTTGACCGGCTCGACTTTGAGCCCGATTTCTTCTTCCATCTCTCTTACAAGGCACTGCTCAGCTGTCTCATTGTCTTCTATCCTTCCGCCAGGGGTGGCCCACTCGCCTTTGAATGGCGCGTGGCCGCGTTTCACAAGAAGCACCTTGCCGTTCTCTATCAGGACCCCGTCGCAGGCGATTGGTCGCATAGGATCAGACCGGGATATTTGGTCTTTTATTTCGGGACCTTTATCTCCCAGATGAATTTGGAGCGGGTCGGGACGGCCTGGATGTTCACCACGATGCGGTAGTTGTTCTTTGTGATGACGTCTTTGAGGTCTTTTATCATCTTGTCGTCGACAGGGTCTGTGTTCACCCATGAGCAGGACTTGCGGGTGATGATGCAGTCGGCGATGACTACGGCATCATGGTGCGTAATGCCTATGTCTGTGAAGGATGAGATTATCTCTTGTTCGGTTGCCATGGCAGACTATTACGTGAATAAGGTT
Organism: uncultured Microcaldota archaeon; assembly: GCA_903835325.1. Lineage (GTDB taxonomy): Archaea > Micrarchaeota > Micrarchaeia > Anstonellales > Bilamarchaeaceae > Bilamarchaeum. The sequence continues at coordinate 841 of CAILMU010000193.1, forward strand.
TAAATTCGATAGCGGTAGCGGAAAAGCGATATTCGAGCAAAGGTTCGTAAAGACGGTCAGACGCTGTTGACTCAATCATCGATACAGGCAGGGATGTAGGATCCCATTGTGGCCTGAGCCTCAGAGGTTGTTCACGTCATCATTCCATTTATTATTACACAGATTCTGCATTTAAATGTGAGGATTCGTGTTTTTCGTCGCTTTTATGATGAAAACGCTCTCGAAGAAGAAGTCCTCCTTTTCAACGGTCTTGGTTTTGTAGCTAAGCGCCTTGAGTTTTTTTTCTGTCTTTTTGGGATTGTTCAGCGTGCTCTGCACAAGGAATAAGGAACCGCCAGGCTTCAGGAATCGGTCGAAACGGGCGAGGAAGGGGTCCAATATCTTCCTTCCATCTTTTCCCCCATCGAATGCGAAGTTAAGGGGGCCTTCGAGCTTCTCATTGTATTCTGTAGGGAGGTAAGGCGGATTGAACAGGATGGAATCGAAAGAGTTAAGCCCGCCAAAAATATCGGTTTTAAAAAAATCCCGATTGTCGAATCGAGCGTTCGCAATATTATTTTTTTTGGCGTTTTCTCTGGCGCATTTCACCGCCGAATCCGAGATATCGATTCCGAAGACATTATTTTTCGGGTTCGCGCTCGCGCACGCGAGGCTGGCGATGCCGGAACCGCAGCCGACTTCGAGGACATCTCCTTTTGCTTTACTTGCGGCTTTGGCAAGCATGAAGGAATCCTCTGAGGGCTGGTAGACATCATCCGGGATTGAAAAGCTTAAGCCTTCGAAAACGAAATCCATAGCGGTTCGCAGAAACTGTAATGATTGATAACAATTATAAAACATCGACGGCAAAACCAGGGTATGGATGAACTGCTTCTTCTGCTCCTCAAACGAAGAGCGGATACGAGACCGCTCCGCATCACGACCACTGAGATAGGTGAAGCCCTATCCATGTCCCAGCAGAACGCATCGAGGAGGCTTGCCGAGCTCGAGAAGGAAGGGTGGGTAGAGAGGAATGCGGATGGCATCATGCTGACGAAAAAATCGAAAGACGAGCTCGCGGGGCTCTATTCCACGCTCCAGAATGTCTTCGAAAACAGCGAACGCGCGGTGGAATTGGATGGCCAGGTGGTGAGCGGCCTGGGCGAAGGGAAGTATTATCTTTCGATGAGCAAGTACAAGACGCAGATAAAGGAGAAGCTGGGGTTCGTCCCATTTCCCGGAACCCTCAATATCCAAATCAAGAAAGAGGAGATGTGGAAGAAGAAGGCCATTTTGCAGATGGACCCGGTGATAATCAACGGCTTTCGGGACAAGGACAGGTCTTACGGGGACCTTTTCGCATACAAATGCCGGATGAAAGGCCTGAAGGATGGCTGCGCCCTCATCGTGCCGCTCCGCACCCATCACGGCGATGATGTGATGGAGCTGATATGCCCATTGAACATCAAGAAGAGGCTTTCACTGAAAGACGGGGATTGTGTCAGGGTGATGGTCTGAGCTCAGGGAAAGTCGAAGGGATAGTCATACGATCGTACTATACCCGGATACGGGGCGAGAACGAATACGGCGTACTTATCGCAGATAGCGGGGAGGAGAGGCGCATTGTCTGCAAAGACATAATCATTCCCGGCGCCTGCATCAGGGCGGAAGGGGAGTTGAGCGCCGAGTTGAAGCTGATAACGCACAAGGTAGAGGTATTGGGCGGGGAGAGCGAGAAGGCAGCGTATGAGATAATCACTAAAAAAATAGGCTCGACCCTCGCGATTCCTGATAAAGCGGCGATGTTGCCCGATGACCTGGTGATGACCGCGCTCTGGCCGCAATTGAAGGAAGCTGCGCAGGGATTGGCGGTCGCGGATAGGCTGCATCGCTCCGTCCTGCTTCGTTTTCATGGCGATGCCGACGGCATCTGCGGCGCGTTCGCTCTGACAAGCGTTTTGCATTGCAAGGCGTTCCAGCAGAACTCCGCGGTATATTCTGTCAGGGATGCCCTCCGTGATATCAGCCTTATCGGACAGGAGAACAGGCCGTTTATCATCCTTCTCGATTTCGGCTCCAGCGACCCGTGCAACGAGGGATTGGAGCTCTTGAGAGCGGCGAATATCCAGTACATCGTGATCGATCATCATCCGCTCGGGAAGAAGCCCCCGGAAAAGACGATAAGCCCTTTCCAGGTTTCCGAGAAGGCATCGAAATACACAGCTGGATATCTCGCATGCGAGATCGGGTGCGCAATCGGATTGGATAGGGAGAGAGCGTTCGAACTGGCGAAGATAGCATGCGCAGGGGACAAGAGCGACATACTGCCGATTGTGAAAGAGGATGTCCAAAAAGCCATGGTCTTGGATTACCTGGCCTCGCATGTATCGTTCGGGAACAACCTCGATTTCTACAAGAGCGTGATGGCGAACCCGGAATTGTTCGCATCGATTGCCCAGCAGGCTGAAGAGAGCATAGAGGAGGCTGCGCAGAAAGCCATGGAAGGCATGAAGAGCAATAAAACCCCGAAACTCGAGACGTTCATTTTTTCGCTCGGGCGCGTTGTGAAACGGGGGGAGTGGCCGCCGTCGTCCAAGGTCACAACCAGGATATACGATAAGATTCGGAACGGGCCGGAAGGGCATGGGAAAGCCATAATCTGCCTCGGGTATACCGAACGCTCGATAATAATGAGAATAAGCGACGAGGCAGTGGCGTTGGGATTCAGCGCGAACACTCTTGCCCAGAGGATGAAGGATAGCATGGCGGACTTCGTGGATGGCGGAGGAGGCCATGTCAAGGCCGGAGCCATCAAAGTCAAAGTGGGGTTCGTCAAGGAAGTGCTGAACGAATTGTCTAGGGAGATAGAGAAGGAGACCGGCGCAGAGATAAACAAAAAAGCTTAATACAGATTACGCTGATATACGATCAGCATCCTAATCATAAAATCAAGGTGGGAGATATGAAAGTAGCAATCAGCGGATTCGGCAGGATAGGCAAATCGTTCCTCAAAGCGGCGATAGAGCAGGGGGCCCTCGGCAAGGATTTCGATGTGGTGGCGATAAACACGCGCAGCCCAGTAGAAGGCCACGCGCACCTCTTCAGGTATGATTCCGTCTACGGCAGGTTCAAGGGCAAGGTCGAAGTGGTAGATGGCAATCTCGTCGTGAACAACCACACGATAAAGTGGATAAACGAGACAGACCCATTGAAGCTCCCCTGGAAGGAGCTTGATGTGGATGTCGTGCTGGAGAGCACAGGGACATTCCGCTCGAGGGCGGACAGCGAGAAGCATATCAAGGCAGGGGCGAAGGCGGTTCTGATCTCAGCGCCGGGCAAGGAGGTGGATGCGACCATCGTTCCGGGTGTCAATGACCACAAGCTCGAGAAGTCTATGAAGGTGCTCTCTCTCGCTTCATGCACAACCAACTGCCTGGCGCCGGTCTTGAAAGTTATCGATGCCAAGTTCGGGATAGAATCGGGTTTCCTGAGCACGATCCATGCGTACACCAACGACCAGAATATAGTCGATGGGAGCCACAACGATTTGAGGAGGGCAAGGGCCGGGGCTATCAATATCATACCGACAAGCACCGGCGCCGCAAAGGCTATCGGCGAGGTAATACCTGC
>CAILMU010000194.1 GCA_903835325.1 uncultured Microcaldota archaeon
AGGGCATTGGTCCTTGCAGTTGACTACCCCATCCTGGTCAAAGTCCCGGTCGTCGCATGAATCGCATGCATCGCCTATGCCATCCGTATCCATATCCTCCTGGCCGGGGTTGTAAACATACGGACAGTTATCCTGGGAATCAGGGACGCCGTCTTTGTCATAATCAGGAGGTGCTTGTTCCGGGCACCCCTGGTTGCTTGAAGGCCCGGCATCATAAGGGCATTTGTCGCATGCGTCGCCTACGCCGTCCTTATCGCTATCCTCCTGGTAAGGATTGAAATCGTTCGGGCAGTTATCCATGTAATCCGCCACGCCGTCCTTGTCAGCATCCCCTTCGCCGGATACAGCATGCGCAAGCGGAAAAAAAGCGAGCAGGCGCATGAACACGACCAATACAATAAGCGATCGTTTCCATCCCATGATGCTTCTTTTTAGACATAATTAATAAAGATTCCTGACGTTGGAGAATCTGGAGTTGCATCGCGCATGCCACCAAAGAAAAAAGATGAGCTACCTAAGACAGATGCTGGATGGAAGGTGAAACTCACGCCTGGCCAGTATTACATCCTCCGCGAGAAGGGGACGGAACCGCCTTTCACAGGTTCATTGCTGAGCAACAAGGCCAAAGGCGTTTATGTCTGCGCAGGATGCGGAGCGGAGCTGTTCTCTTCCGAGACTAAATTCGAATCCGGGACAGGCTGGCCCAGCTTCTACGATGTCTATAATTCCAAGAATGTCGAGCTCCATAAAGACAGCGGCTTTCTGATGGAACGGGTCGAGGTCCTATGCAAAAGATGCGGGGGGCACCTCGGGCATGTCTTCGACGACGGACCAAAACCCACTGGGAAGAGGTTCTGCATCAATTCGGATGCGCTATTGTTCCAGAAAACCCCGAAAGAAAAATGGCAGAAGAAAAGATGAGCGCGCAAAAAAACGGGCCGAAAAACAAAAAAAATAATGAAAAATCGAAGAGAGAGCGCTAAACGGGCGAGCTAAATTGGATTTTTTTTAGAAATCGACCCGCATCCTGCTCCGGGGGACCCTAAAAGAATATTTATATTGATTTCCTTATACTCCTATAACGGCACAGGCTCAGTCTAATTTATTCGATTCAGCCTATTCAGTCATCATGATTAGTCTCTAGGTGTACATATGGCATTGACCGGCATTCCGGTCAATTATAAAAATTTCGTTAAAGGAAAACGATGGTGAAATTTTTATGGCACGAAAGGAATTCGTAGTAGGCGAAGTTCAGAATATGATGGAGAGCATCGATAACGTCCGCAACGTCGCTATCGTCGCTCACGTGGACCACGGCAAGACCACGCTCACAGACTCCCTGATAGCCAGGGCAGGCCTTATCTCGAAGGAGCTCGCAGGGGAGCAGAGATGGACCGATTTCGACCCTCAGGAGCAGGCAAGAGGCATCACCATCAAATCAGCCAATGTCTCGCTTTCAGCCACCTACGAAGGCAAGGACCACCTGATCAACCTGATAGACACACCCGGCCACGTCGATTTCGGTTTCCACGTGGTCCGCGCCATGAGGGCTGTCGATGGGATCTGCCTGGTCATAGATGCCGTCGAAGGCGTCATGCCACAGACAGAGACGAACCTGCGCCAGGCATTGAAAGAGAGGGCCAAACCGGTGCTCTTCATCAACAAGATAGACCGCCTGATAAACGAGCTGAAGCTGGATAATGTCCAGATGCAGCAGAGGTTCCTCAAGATAATCACCCAGGTCAACAAGATTATCTCCGCTAACGCACCTGAGAACATGGTGAACGATTGGCTTATAGACGTGAACAAGGGCAATGTGGCTTTCGGCACCGCATTCAACAAATGGGCCATCTCGATAAAATCCATGAAGAAGTTCAACATCACGTTCAAGGAGATGTATGACAGGTGCGTCGCAGAAGACCACAAATACCTGGTCGAGAAAAGTCCGCTCGATGATGTGCTCCTCGAGATAATCATCACGCACCTCCCATCCCCGAAGGTCGCGCAACCGTACCGCATCCCGGTCCTCTGGAAACATGGCGACCTGAACACGGAAGAAGCGAAAACCATGCTCGCATGCGACCCGAAAGGGAAACCCATCGGTGTCTGCTTCGGTGTCGTTTACGACGAGCATGCCGGCGAGGTCGCAGTCATCAGGTTCTTCTCCGGGACCGTAGAGAAAGGCATGCAGCTATACATCTCTTCCAAAAAGGCGTACGCGAAAGTCCAGCAGGTCGGCATCTACATGGGCCCGGACAGGGTCGCGGCTGACAAGATCATGGCCGGGAACATCGGTGCTGTCGTCGGTCTGAAGGATGTATATGTCGGAGAGACGATATCCTCGGAGCCGATAGAGCCGTTCGAGCAGATAAAGCACTACTCGGAGCCGGTCATCACGAAATCTATCGAGGTCAAGGAGCAGAAAGACCT
>CAILMU010000195.1 GCA_903835325.1 uncultured Microcaldota archaeon
AACTCAATACCCGGTTTCAATTTTGCCCCGCTTCCCCCATGTAAACAAACTTTACATCCGTCACGAAAGTTTACATCTGCCACAAATGCCCGAATGAACGGGCATTATGGACTATTTGCGGCGTTTTTTGCAAAATCTGTTTACATTCCTCGTCAGTGGCAAATCGACCATTTCCCCGCAACTAATCAGAATTGTTCAAAAACCAGGATTGGCACTCTTTTTGGATATGGACTAAATGATCCATTCAAATATATAGATACTGGCGCATGATGAGAGCCCTCAGGCGTAAGACCAAGGAGGCGCTGCTGATTACGGTCAAAACCGAAGAAGAAACAGTATCCACCGCCAGGACCGGGGAATAGCTCAAAGAAATAATTGGACTTTTTCAAGACCGTCATTAGTGTATTTTCTCTTGCAGGTCTCTGATTGCCGCACCAATTTCGGGGGTGACATTATATGCATGATAAAGGTATCAGCGAGCAAAAGACAGGGGGTATTCTTGTCGCTCATCGAATCATCAATGAAGACCAACTGAAACATGCGCTGAAAGTGCAAACACAATCAGGCGGACGGCTTGGTTCAATACTTCTCGAATTGGGATATCTGCAGATGGATGCCCTGCTGGAAATTCTCGGCAAGAAACTGGGCTTCCCCTCGATGAATCTGTACAAGCATGTAATTGAGCCTGCTGTTTTGAATCTGCTCCCTTTCGAAAAGATGAAAGCCCATGAGGTGCTCCCTGTCGCTGCAAGTGCAAAGTCCATTGCCCTTGTCATGGCAAATCCGAATGACATTGTCGCCAGAGATGAGCTTGAGTTTTTCCTGGGAAGAAGTATTAAACCTGTCATTGTGCCGTTCTACCAGCTGGCAACCGCGATTAATTATATTGATGCAAAGGGGGGAAAGCTCAGCCAGCCACTCCGGGGGATTGATCTGGAAGAGTATGGCAAGCGGGGGCACCATAAAATTGAAGCAGCGACACTTAATCAGATGTTTTTTCGTCTGGTAAAGGAAAACGCATCTGATCTTTTTCTTGCTGCGGGGGCTCCGCCCAGCCTTAAAATTAATAATGAGCTGAGAAGACTCTCGAACTCTGTTTTATCACCCGAGGAGGTGAATGCTTTCGCCTGCCAGATAATGTCTCAGGATCAGAAAGAGGAGTTTGAAAGATCAAAAGAACTCGATTTTGCCTATAATGTTCCCGACCTCGGCAGGTTTCGCATAAATATCTTCCAGCAGAGAAATTCACTCTCCATTGCCGCAAGGCATTTCAAGGAGTACATTCCCAATCTCGAACAACTCGGGCTGCCCGCCTGGTTGGAGGAGTTTGCCCTGAAAACACAGGGGCTCATCCTGATAACCGGACCTACCGGGCACGGCAAGACAACGACCCTCGCTTCTATGATAGACATCATCAACAGAAAGAGAAAGTGCAATATCATAACGATCGAAGACCCCATCGAGTACCGTCACAAGCATAAAGCCAGCAACATAAACCAACGGGAAGTGGGAGTCGATACCCACTCTTTTCATGACGGGCTCAAGCGTATCTTCAGACAGGCCCCGGATGTAATCGTAATAGGAGAGATGCGCGATCCGGAAAGTTTCGCCATTGCCATCCATGCCGCCGACACCGGCCACCTGGTGCTTTCCACCCTCCATTCAAATACCGCCACATCGGCAATTGATGCGATTATTGATGTCTTCCCTCCCAACCAGCAGCAGCAGATAAAGGTACAACTTGCCGAAAACTTCCTGCTCATTATGAACCAGCGGCTTTTACCCATGAAAGACAAGAATACCAGGGTTCTCGCATATGAAAAACTGATCGGCACATATCGGACGAGAACCATGATACGGGACGGGAAAACCCATCAGATCCGGGCCATGCAGGCCACGGATGATTTTGAATCGATCGATGTAAGTCTGGCAAGACTCTGCAGGGAAAACAAGATAACTCCTGAAACGGCGATCAAATATTGTGACAGCCCTGCTACCGTAAAATCTCTCATCGGCAAATAGGGCCTCCCGGAAACAAAAAAGGGCTAGCCGGCATTGGCTAACCCTTTAACCTTTTTCTTCTGCATGCGCAGCCCCGCAAAAAAATCACTGAGGATGGCCGAGCACTCCGCTTCCCTGACCCCCGACGTCACCACGAGCCGATGATTGAGCCGGCTGTCATCGGAAAGGTCGTAGAGCGAACCGGCCGCCCCTCCCTTCGGATCATGGCAGCCGAACACCACCCTGTCAATCCTGGCCAGCAGCATGGCCCCCATGCACATGAGACAAGGCTCCAGGGTCACGTAGAGGGTAGCATCGGTCAGACGCCAGCTCGCTTCTTTCCTGGCGGCAGTGCGGATGGCGACAATCTCGGCATGGGCGGTCGGATCGTGGCGGGCTTCCCGGAAATTGAAGCCGCGGCCGAGCAGCGCGTCATCTCTGACCAGCACAGCGCCGATGGGGACCTCCCCCCGGTCGGCGGCCTTTTTGGCCTCTCGGAGCGCAATCCCCATCCAGTAGTTATCGTCCTTTATTATCAAACCTCAAATCCTGTAACGACCCGATAAGTTGCTGGTTGTATTCCCCTGGAATAGTGGCATGCATCGGCCATATTGTGTAGCATTGTTCAGAAAGATTTGTCCAGCCTTTCTTTTATGGCGTCTGAGTTATTATATGTAGCGACGGCAAAAGAGTGGTGCAATTTGCTGTAGAAGAGGAGACGGCGATGGATAACAGGGATTTTATTTCTTTTATTAAATGAATTATTTTATGACATTTTTCAATTTGTGGCCAATATGTGACTTCCCATTGTGATTTATTTGTTTTATTAAACATTCCTGTTCAATCGCAAATTGTTTCATCAAGCTGGCGCTTATGATATACTTTCATCTCGGGGAGGGCACATGAAACGTCACTCCGCAAAAAACAGCATGAATATTCTGATAAATCTGGGCAGCTTTCT
>CAILMU010000196.1 GCA_903835325.1 uncultured Microcaldota archaeon
CGGAATGAGCGAATGCGAGTGAAGCGAACCCTGAGGGCCCATAGGATTTTAAGGCCCGAATGCGTACAGGCTTGTTAGGCGAAGTATATATTTCCTGTCTACTCAAACTCGTTTTGAACACTTTGGTTTTGAATGTTCATACACCACAACCACTTAAACCCTGTGGATAATTTGTTGGCACTACATTTGGCTGAGCTGGAACGAAGGCAAGCAGGGCTTCCTAATTTCTTACCGCCGGGGGAACCGCGACGCCAGCCGCCTTGAACACCTCATTGCAAACCCCGTGAACGTCGGTCCTGAGATACCATGCCTTACCTTCCGTCTCGACCTCGACCTCCTGGAGAGCCTTCAGGTCCTGCCGTATCATCGCCCACTCGTAGCGTTTTCCGCGCTCGTCAAGTCGAGCATCGAGTTCCTTGAGCACGACGAGGGCCAGGAAACTGCAGAATACATGTCCACGAATCGTCTCGTCATGGTGATGATATATGGGGCGCGTTTCAAGGAGACTCTTTACTGACCGGAAGATATCCTCGACCATCCAGAGTTGCTTGTACTTGAGCGCGACTTCAGCCGCGCTCAAGCTCGTATTGGTCCGCAATACCCATGTTCCATCGAAGCGTTTCTCCGCGTCGATCTTCTCCTCATCGACGGTGAAGTGCGCCTCCCCACCTGATTTCAGGTACTTGCGATAACCGTTGTTGCCGACCAGGCTTTTGTCGCCATCGTGGAGCTTGTCGCGCAGCGACTCGACAATCGCGACCCTGTCGGCCGCATCCTTTTTCGCCTGCTCCTCGTTATAGCAGACGATATACCGGCGATTTTCGATCCAGTGTTCCCGGACCTTGAGCGGTGAGGGATCTGTTGTCTTCAGGCGCTTTCCGGTGACTGTTGTGAAGGTATCTTCACTGGCGAGGACCTCTTCACGTACCTCTTTCACCATTCGCATTCGTACGCCCAGAATATAGTCCATCTTCAGCTCTTCGCTTTCGAGCTGCTCGATGGTCGAAGAGCTGATCATTCCTCGATCCGCCACAACGCAGACCGAGGCGATCGCAAACCGGTTCTTCAGGCGTTCGACGATGGGAATGAGAGTCGTCACATCGGTGACATTCCCCGGCCAGAGCTCGCAGCAGATCGGCCGCCCCGAGCCGTCAAGGATCGCCCCCACGATCATCTGCCTGAGGTCGGGACGGCTGTCCTTGCTGTGGCCGTGCTGGCCAAGGCTCTCGCCGCCCTGGCCTTCGAAGTACAGGCTCGTGGTGTCGAAGAACACCAGGTCGAGGCTCGAAAAAAGATCGCGGTTACGGCGGAATAGCTCTTCCTCGATGAGGTCCTTGCGGGTCCGCAGCGTCAGTGGGTTATTGCCCTGCTGAACCAGGGAATCGCCCAGCCAGGACATGGCGCGATAGAGGTGGTGAAGCTCGAGCCCCTCAATCCCGTCGATCTTGTAATCATCCTTCCAGTGCTCTGCCGCGCGGTCGCTGCCGGGGTCGAAGAGCCGGTGCAGCACGGTCAGGAAGATCGCCCGCTCTACGGAGAAGCGGAATCGCTTGCCTTCGAGCTTCTCCTGGATCACGTCGCGGATGCCGAGTTCGCTCCAGATCCGATCGAAGACCAGGGCCGGGCCGATGCTTTTCGTGCTGTGCGCCTGCAGCGAACCCTCGCGGTGTGCGTCAATGACCTGGATGCCCGTGGTGAATTTGAGGAGGGATCGGGCGAGGTCGTCTATC
>CAILMU010000197.1 GCA_903835325.1 uncultured Microcaldota archaeon
CTCGAGAAGCTCGGTGAGGGTGGCATGGGCATTGTATACAAAGCTGAGGACTCCCGGCTGAAACGTACTGTAATCTTAACATTCCTGCCGCCTATGTTGAATACCCCTTATTAAAGACCTATGGCTCTCTATCCGAATATGACAAAAGCAGAAGTAATGGCGTAATTTGCTCGAATAGTGGCTCCGCTTATTCGAAAACAGCTGAAGGAGAGAGAAGGAACCCGACAGGCCCCTAAAGGGAACTCCCAGGCCAAGCGAAAGAAATCCAAGAAGAAATAGTAAGCTCATCTATTCATCACCTTCCATATCCACGCCCTGCTGACCCCGAAATGCCGCGCTAGATCAGCATGGTTCCTGCACGTTCCATCATCAATCAAATGCTGATACTGTACTGCGAGGGCATGATAATCGAGTTTTTCCCTTGGTGGGACAACCAGTTTGGGAGTTGGAGTGGGGACCTGAAACTTCTGCGAGAGGTGCTCTATCGCAGTCTCGGACAGGTCGAAATACTCCCGAATTCTGTCCATGTCGAGCGTGAGGCGGTAACGGCGATGATAGATTTTATAGAAAACGATAGGAAATTTAATCCTTAATGGGGTTCGCACATCTGCAGCTTCCGCGGAGCCACAAGCCCCTGAGAAACTTCAGGGGTTTTCATTTTTGTCCCACCAAGCGTCATTTCCCCTACGGTTACCACTCCTTGACAATGCCCCATCCTTTTACTAAGTTACCTCGTTATACCGTGGGGCATGCGCTTACTTGGTTTCCGTGCACTAATTCAGATGAACCGTAATGATCAGTCAAACAATATCGCATTATAGGATCCTGGAGAAGCTCGGCGAGGGCGGGATGGGTGTGGTGTATAAGGCCCACGATATGAAGCTCGACCGGGATGTGGCGCTGAAGTTCCTGCCACAGTACCTTACGAGCGACCCGACCGAGAAGGAACGCTTCTACCACGAGGCGCGGGCCGCTTCCGCGCTGAATCATCCAAACGTCACCACGATCTATGAGGTCGACGAGGACGTCGGATCCGCGGGAGGCCGTCATTTCATCTCGATGGAATACATCGAGGGAAAGACTCTCAAGCAGCTTCTGGAGTCGGAGATCGTTCCTCTTCCGAGGGTCCTGGACATAGCGATCCAGGTCTGTGAGGGGCTTGATGCGGCCCACGAGAAGAAGATCGTCCACAGGGACATCAAGAGCGCGAACATCATGCTGACGGCCAAGGGCCAGGTCAAGATCATGGACTTCGGGCTGGCCAAGGTCCAGGGGGCCACGAAGCTCACCCAGGCAGGCTCCACGCTCGGCACGGCCGCTTACATGTCCCCTGAGCAGGCCCAGGGGGAGGAGATCGATCGGCGTTCGGACATCTTCTCCTTTGGCGTGGTGCTCTATGAATTGCTGACGGGGAAGTTACCGTTCAAGGGAGAGCATCAGGCGGCGTTGATGTACTCGATCATCAACGAGGAGTCACAGCCGGTCGCGCGGTTCAACGAGAAGGTCACGCCGGAACTCGAGCGGATCGTTTCCAAGGCACTGGCGAAGGACCGGGATGACCGGTACCAGCATGCGGATGAGATGCTGGCTGATCTGAGGCGCGAGAGAAAATCGCTGGAATACACCAGAACAGGGTACGCGAAAGCGTTCCCCCCTCTCCAGGAACCTTCTGCAGGACCAGGCAGGAAACCCAAACTTCGGTACATTCTCCTGGCGGTCGGCGCCGTACTGCTGATTGCTTTCGCTCTCATTTACGGTCCGTTTATTTTTAAAACGATTACACCCGGCACTGCCGGTGCAAAAGAAAGATCGATCGCCGTTCTTCCCTTTACGAACACAGGGGGAAGCCGGGACGATGAATTCTTCTGCGACGGGATGACAGACGATATCCTGACGCAGCTCTCCAAGATCGCGGACCTCAGCGTCATCTCTCGCAACTCGGTCATGCGCTATAAAGGATCAGATAAAACCGTTACCCAGATCGGCGCAGAACTGGGGGCTGGCAAAATCCTCTCGGGCACCATCCGCAGGTCGGGAAGCCGCGTGCGTATCGAGGCACACCTGATTGACGCGGAGACGGACAGGCAGGTATGGGCCGAGAACTATGATAGGGAGATGAAGGATATCTTCGACATCCAGTCGGACGTCGCACAGAATATCGCCTCCGCGCTCCGTGTCACGCTGAGCTTGGCCGATAAGGTCAAGCTTGATAAAAAACCCACGAGCAATATGGATGCCTATTCATTCTGCGTGAAAGGCAGGGAGTACTATTACCGGTACACAGCGTACGATATAAGAATGGCCGAGACGCTCTTCAAAAAAGCCATTGCACTCGACCCGAA
>CAILMU010000198.1 GCA_903835325.1 uncultured Microcaldota archaeon
GTGTTGTGGATATACTTGATGATGTTAGCGAACGTCTTCCTCCCTTCAGATATGCCGTTCGCGACCACCCCGAGGCTTTTTCGCAGCAGGACCACATCCGCCGCATCCTTCGCGATGTCGGCGGCATTTGCCACAGATATCCCGACATCCGCGGCTTTCAATGATGGGGCATCGTTCACTCCGTCTCCCATGAATCCGACTATGTGCCCGTTGGCGCGCAGGGCATTGATTATCGAGAGCTTGTCGGCAGGAGTAAGCCGCGCGAAGATGTTGTTTTCCTCGACGGTTTTCCTGAGGGCGCCATCATCCATCTTCTCGATATCCTTGCCCTCGAGGATATTCCCGGATGTGTTGACGAGACCGACCTGCTTGCATATCTGTTCAGTGACATGGGGCCCATCCCCTGTGAGGACATACACCGCGACGCCCATCCTCTTGAAATGCTCGAGAGCCGGCTGCGCGTCCTTTTTCGGAGGGTCGAGCAGTATCAGGAATCCAGCGAACACCATGTCCGTCTCATCTTTGACTGCATAATCGTCCTTCTTGGGAGGTTTCCGATAAGCCACCGCGATGACCCGGTAGCCCTGTTCGCCAAAATCCTCAGCCATCTTGAGCAGGCTGGCAGTCCCCCCGGCAATCTTCATCTCTTTGCAGTCCCTCCGCGACTTCGTGCAGATTGGGATGACGTTCTCTGGGGCGCCCTTGGTTATCAGGATCCTGCCGTCTTCATCGCTATCCACCACCACGCTCATGCGCTTGCGCTCGTAGTCGAAAGCTATCTCATCCACTTTGTGAAACGTCTTCAGTTTTTTCGTATCGTATTTCTGGAGCGCATATGTCCAGATCGCCGAATCAATCGTCCCGCCCTTCACCTTCCCGTGCTGGACGACCGCGGAATTGCAGAGCAGGGAGAACTGGAGAATCTCCTCGTCCTCCTTCCCGTCGCAATCGAGATACCTTATCAGCGATACCTCGTTCTCAGTCAGGGTCCCGGTCTTGTCGGCGCAAAGGACATCTATGTTCCCGAGGTCCTCTATCGCCTCGAGGCGCTTGACAGCGACATGCCTGCGCACCAGGGTCATCGCGCCCTGGGAAAGCCCGATGGTGATTATCACGGGAAGGAGCTCAGGTGTGATGCCGACCGCGATGGCGAGCGCGAACAGGAACGATTCAAGTATGCCGTGGCCGAGGACAGTATTCACCACGAAGACGAAGAGCGTCATCACTATGATGACTTTCACCAGCATTGAGCCGAAACTCCTGATGCTTTTCTCGAAATCCGTGGATTGGACCGCCTCTTTCAGCTCTTTCGCGCTCTGGCCGAAGAATGTGCCCTTGCCTGTCGTTACGACCACGGCCTTGCCCGCTCCGGCGCTTATCACCGTCCCCATGAAGATGCAATTGTACATCTCATGGGGGGCAGGCTCGCTCACAGGGAGCGGATCCGAGGTCTTGGAGACCGGATTGGATTCGCCTGTCAGTGTGGACTCGTTCGCTTCAAGGCCGTGCGTCTCGATAATCCGGCAATCCGCCGGGACGATGTCCCCGATAGAGACTAGGATGATGTCGCCGGGGACGAGGTCCGAAACAGGGGTCTCGATAACCTGTCCATCCCTCATCACGCGGGCCGTCATAGAGACGTATTTCCTGAGCTCCTCAAGGGCTTTCTCCGAACGGTATTCCTGGACGAAACCGAGGATGGCATTCACGAGCAGTATCAGGAGTATTATCAGAGATTCGGTCTTGTCTCCGAGCGAGAACGCCACTGCCGTGGCCGCAATAAGGACATATATCAGCGGGTTCTGGAACTGCGATACGAATATCTTGAGGGGAGTCTTCTTGTCCGGCTTATCTATCTCGTTTGGGCCGAACCGGGTCAGGCGCAGCTTCGCCTCTTTCTGAGCTATGCCATCCTGAGCGGTGCCTGATTTTGTCAGGACCTCCTGGGTGGTCATCCTCCAGTAGCGGAACTCGTCCATATGCCTGGATTGGGAATCGTATCTTATATATCTGCATTTCGGACCTGGATGGAAGTGTCGGCAAAGCGCGCCTTCTCGTAAAAAATGAAAAAAATGGGAAAAGGAAATTAATATGGCGTAATCGGATGGTAATCATCCGGCAGGAGCGCATACACGACCGTGATGCTCGCGCTCATCTGAGTTTGGGTCGGGTATATGTCGGTAGGCGGAGGCTCGTAAGGAAGCATCGCGCTGTTCATTGTTTCCGGATTCGTATACGCGTAGACCGGGTAAATCGGGTGATAATCCGTGCTGATGCTGATTATCGGGCCGAGTCTCGTCCCCACTCCTGATGCTATGCCCTGCGCCTTCGCTTTCGCGTTCGCGGCAGCGAGAGCTTCGAGCTCGGATTCGTTCGATATCCTGGATTGGTCGGAAAGCGAGAAATAGACGTATTCTACCTTGGTGGAATTATATACGCCGGTCGCTGCGGCCACGAGTTTCCCGGCTGAAGTCGTATTCGAGCTCATCACCTGGATCGTGTGCGTCGTGGTGTATCCTATGATAATACAGTTCTGCTCTGTCTTGCACGGATACGGATATATGACCGGCGGAGAAGGTGCGATGCTGGGTTCTGCTATCCCGGAACCTGACGGTGCGGAACCGGGCGAGGATGCGGAACCGGAAACCGCTTCATTCACCGATACGATATCGCTCGGGTTCGCAGGAGGGACGATTTTGTCTACGGCCTGCCCGGCTTGCGAGACGCCTTCGGTCGGATAGCTGTCGACGTAGTATGGAATGGGGTAAGGGCAATCATAGCAGGACTCGTTGTATTGCGGCTGGGTGGAGAAATAGGTGGTCTGGATGTCGCTGTCTTTCACGCCGAGCGCTAATAGGGCGGATTTGATTTTCTCCATCGCCGCGCTGTTACCCCCCTGGGAAGCGCTTGACGAGGCGCCCGTTGTCTCGACAGTGAAACCAATCGTCAATATATCGGGTGCGACCGTTTTGGCTGCCTCGCCATTCACTGATATCGTCGGCATGTTCGTTGTGGCATTGGTCCCCGGGTTCGGGATGGCGGAAGGCTGCTCAGCCGCTTTAACTATATAATATGTGAAACCAGCCGTGACAAGCATCACAAGCACTATACCGATTATCAGCATTCCGCTGCTGTTGTCTTTTTCCGCCATATCAGCATCACACTCCGTTCGATTCATTACGCGCAAAGAGAAATTAAATAGAAGACGGAATGCATCGGCCGCAACCGAAAGATGACCGCCCCATTCACGCACCAGTCAGCTCCGTTCGATCGGACGTGCACATGATTAATAATACTTGTCTGGTCTGGAAAATCCGTGATACCATGCCATACGGCGGATATTCTTATCTGGATATGAGGTACAAGCCCACTGACAACGATTTCGTGGTCATGATATGGGCCAAAGGGAGCCTGCCGATAGAGAAGATCGCAGAGGCGATAGCGGCAGAGAGCAGCGTAGGTTCATGGACGAAACTGAAGACCATGAACGATTTCGTCTGGAAGCACTACCGCGCCCGCGTGTTCTGGATGGACAAGGTGGGGAAAAACGCAGGCTTCATCAAGATAGCGTACCCGATAGAGCATTTCGATTACAAAAACATCTCGCAGTTCATGGCATCCGTCCTCGGGAACATCTTCGGGCTCAAGGAGCTCGATGAGCTCTATATCTATGACATCTCGTTCCCGATAAAATACCAGAAGCAGTTCAGCGGGCCCTGCAAAGGCATCGAAGGCATCAGGAAGATGGCCGGGACCTTGAAAACACGTAGGCCTCACGTCGGAACTATCGTCAAACCAAAAGTCGGCCTCACAGCCAAGGAATGGGCGCATGTGGCGTACGAGGCGTTTGCCGGCGGGCTGGACCTGGTGAAAGACGATGAGAACCTGGTGGACCAGGAATTCTGCAGATGGAAGGACAGGCTCCACGAGGTCGTGAAATCCATCGAGAAGGCAGGCGGCGAGACTGGACAGAACCATCTTTATTCCAGCAACATCAGCGACCGCTACTGCAGGATGATAGATCGTATCGATTACCTGAACAGCATGGGGCTGCAGA
>CAILMU010000199.1 GCA_903835325.1 uncultured Microcaldota archaeon
GATCGAATTGAGTTGAATCCGACTGTTTGTAACGGAAAACCGGTGATCAAAGGTACGCGCATTCCCGTTTCCATCATTCTCGAACAGATCGCTGACGGCGAAACATGGCATGAGATACTTGCGGGCTATCCGGAACTTCGGCGGGAAGATATTCAAGCTGCCCTGATATATGCAAGGGAATCTCTCGACCACGCGGAAATCAGGTCGGCCCGTGGCTGAAAGGTATCGCCTGTATCTTGACCAGATGTTTCGGATCGATGTAGCCGAATCTCTCCGGGTCGATGGCTTCGACGTTCTTCGCGCGACGGAAGTTGGCCAGGAACGAGCCGACGATAAAGGTATTCTACTAAAGGCAGTCGAAGAAAATCGCATCTTAATCACCCTCGACGAGCATTTCGGTGATTGGGTGGTTCTTCCTCTCAGCGAACATCCCGGAGTAATACGCGTTAAGGTAAATCCGACGACATCACAAAACGTACTGAAGATCCTTACGCCATTTTTACAACTCCACACTCCCTCCGCTTTCATCAATATGCTTGTAATCGTATCTGCCGGTCGCGCCAAATGGATTCGCACCGGATAGACGCAGAGGAAATATCATATGAATGCCCCCCTTACAGCCTTGCCAGCTCATCCTCGTATTTCTCCACCCACCCGTCGGCGCCGCACTCACGGAAGATGGCGATGGCGGTATTGAGCTTTTCTTTGGCTTGTGACAGGTCGCCCTTCTTCCTGAAGAAATCGGCATACAAGGCGTAGACCTTCGCCAGATACCATCGCGTGCCATTGCGCTCATTTATCTCGAGGGCCTTCTTGATCCACGCCTCGGCCTCGTCTATATGCTCATTATCGATATGGAAAAAGATATCTCCCATCTTATGAGCCGCCATTCCTTGGTAAACTGACGTCTTTATCTCATTCAGGTCAAAATGAAGTGCTTCTCCCGTGAACGGTTGCAGGCCGCCCCGCACGCCTGCCGCCATCTTTCCGACTTGTGCCGCTCTCACGAGTGACGGCAACAGTCGATACTGTTCTAAAACAGAAATCGATTCCTCATAACATGCCTGCGCCTCACAATATCTGCCCATTTCATACAGGAGGTCTCCCAAATAGAAGCAGCAATGACCGACTCCAAGTAACGTATCGTTTTTTCGATTGGTCTCGATGCCCGCATTCAGACGCTCTTCCGCCTCCGGGAATGACCCTTTAAAGAAAAGAGGCAAGCCAGAATATAGATATGAGGCACCCTTCAGGTATATATCATCCGCCTCGCAGGCGAGCTGTAACGCTTCCAAACCGCACCTGACGGCCTCGTTGATCCTGCCGCGAAAACTATGAACGGTAAAAGCGCAGGTGCCTTTCGCAAGGATGATTCCCGTTATGTTTCCTCCTGCAACAGACATCTCCTCTATTGTCCGATAGCCGGATTCTGCTTCTTCAAACTCGCAGTTCCCGGAATGACGATTGGCGTTAAGCCAATATAATTGCCAAAGCGTGTAGTAGTCATTGACCTCCTGTGCCAGCTTCTCTGTTTCCCTGAAGTAGCTCAGCGTCTCTTCGTCAGTGCTCCTTTCTTCAACGAAGAAAAGGTAGTGCATGAGAGAAAGATAGATCGCCGGGAGCCTCTTGCGATAATCGAGCGCACGGGCCAGTTCGACAATCGGAGCAACGGCTTCTCTGGCTTCAACGTATTTATTGAGCGGTAAGCAATAATTCGAAAGCGACACCCGGGCGTCGATGATCCTTCTCTGAACTTCCTCGGTTTTCGGCAATTGTTCCAGACAGGCGATTTCCTTCTTTGAATAATCGATCGCATCGGCATAGGCCGACACCCGCCGTACAGTCCTCCCGGTCATGCGGAAGTACTCCGCCGCCTTCGCAAAGTCACCCCCCTCCCGGAAGTGCTCCGCCAGGGCAGCATATCTTTCGTCAAGGGTTCCCCGATAGACCTCCTCCATGGCCCTGCCGATGAGGAGGTGGATCTGTTTCTTCTTCCGCTCCAGGAGGGAGTCGTAGACCACTTCACGCGTGAGGGCGTGCTTGAAGACGAAGGTCGAATCGGGGAAGAGGCCCCGCTCGTAGATGAGCTCCGCATCCTTGAGGGCCGAGAGGTGCCGGAGCAAATCCTGCTCGGGGAGCTCCATGACAGCCTTGATCAGCTTATAGCTGAACTCCCGCTCGATGAGGGAGCTCACCTGGAGCACCTCCTTGGAACCTTCGGGGAGGTTGTCCACCCGGGCCATGATGATGTCCTGGATCGTGGAAGGGATGCGGATGGCCTGAAGCGCCTTCGCGATGCGGTAGGTGCTATCTTTGCGTTCGATGAAGCCGAGGTCTTTCAGCGATTTGATGAATTCCTCGACGAAGAAGGGGATGCCTTCCGTCTTCTCGAGGATCACCTCTTCGAGAGCGCTCTCGATATCCTCTGTGCCCAGGATATGGGTAGCCATAAGTAAGCTCTCCCGGTTGGAGAGACGATTGAGTAGGAGCTGGTTGTGGTACGACCGGGCACCCCAGGTCGGGATGAACTCTGGACGGTAGGTGAAGATCAGGAGTACCTGGGCACC
>CAILMU010000200.1 GCA_903835325.1 uncultured Microcaldota archaeon
GAACGGCTCCTGGACGGCATAAGCGCTGATGCATACGAGCAGGAATCCCAGGAGCATCGTTTTGGTTTTCATTTTGCTCACACTATCTTCGTCAGGCCGATGATCTCGGCTTCCCCGCCCATCAGGAGCGAGAGGTTGCGGTACATGGTCACGGTGAATATGATCTCCAGGACAGTTGTGATGGTTATGAGGATAACCAGCGGCGAGAGGTTGTTCACCTCCTCTATGATGAAGTGATATAGGCCGGCGGATGCGCTGTTGGGCAATGCAGGATTCGTTATCAGGCTGGTGAAGAAATCCCCGGTGAAACCCATCATGAATGTCCATATCTTGAAAACCGTCGAGAAGAAATCCTTGACCTTGGCGGCCCCGTTCAGGAGCAGGTTGCCTGCGCTGCAGAGGTAATGCACTAGGTCGTTCCCTGCGCAGTCCCCTCCGGTCGAGGCCTCCTGCGCGATGTCTTTCGTGTTGAAGGTATCTATCAGCGGGTCTGTCGAAGAGCGGGATTTCTCGATGAGATCCGTCCATTCCGAAGCCCCGCGGGGGGTCGAGAAAAAGCTGGTTTTAGGGGGCGAATAGCTGAAGCTCTCGACCGGGAGCTCGTATGATTTCCCGTAATAATCGAAGACCATCGTGTTGGACAGTATCAAAGAGAACGGGAACACGAAATATATGGCGAAGCACAGGGCTATCAGGGAGGAGCCGGTGGTGCGGAAGAACGGGAACGCCCTCAGCGCCAGGCCCAGCGGGAGAAGGAGTATCGGCACGCAATCCCTGGCGAAATACAGGATGAACTCCTTGGCCCAGATGACCGTGATCAGATAGCTTATCGCCTCGACCACTATCGTGTGGGCGTTGCTCAGCAATGCCAGGCCGGTAAATGGCGACAGCGAGAAGGAGATGATGCTTATGACCGGCATCGGAGAGCCGACAGGGAACGTGACCGTGGACAGGAAACCTATCAATGCCTCGAAAAGGTACAGGTCCACATAAGCGGACCTCAGCTTCTGGTATGTTATATCGAGGCTCATTATCGCGATCTCTATGTGGCTGTTCGTCCAGCCCATAGCCGTAGAACCCTGGAGATTGAGGCCTGTCTGGTACTGCGCGGGTATGCTGGAAAGGATGAGGCCGTTGGTCATGCTGTTGAACACTTCATCCGATACGAACCAGAAAAGTATGATGAAAGCAGAGAATATCAGGGCGGCAAGCTCCTCTTTGGCGACAGCCTGGAGCTGCGGGTTCGAGAGGGCGTATGCTATCATGTATTGGAGCGCGACGATGATTACGCCCATGCCCATCGAGAGCATAATGACGGGCCATGCCGAAGCTGGGAGCGATATCGCCAGGAGCGGCAGCGTCATTAGCATGAACCTACTTTTCCCCGTTTCCTTTTAAATCATCATGGTAAGAAGATATATTTTATCATTAGCGATTTTTCAGGTGGATGCATGCAGAAGACGTTCCATAGGACGCACTACATAAGGGAGGCGAAGGCGGAAGCCGGCAAGGTCGTCAAGATAGCCGGCTGGGTCCATGATTTCCGCGACCTCGGCAAGATGAAGTTCATACTTGTCAGGGATATCACAGGGATAATCCAGGTGATAATGAAGAAAGGGGTGGTCAGCGACGAGCTGCTGTCGTCTGTTAGCCTCAACAAGGAGGATGTCGTGTCTTTCGAAGGCACGATGAAGGAGAACAAGAACGCCCCTGACGGGGTGGAGATGGTCCCATCCGCTTTTTCGCATCTCAACAAAGTCGAGCGCAAGCTTCCTGTGGACCCGACCGATGTCGTTCCGACCGAGATAGATGTCCGGCTCGACAACCGCTTCATAGACCTGCGCAGGAAAGCTCCGTCCCTCATATTCAAGACGAAATCGGCCGCTGTGAGGGCGTTCCGCGAGAAGCTGAGCGAGATGGGATTCCTGGAGATACACCCTTCAGCCATCACCGGCGCCGCTACAGAAGGCGGCTCCGAGGTATTCGCGCTCCAGTATTTCGAGAACAAGGCTTACCTGGTCCAATCGCCTCAATTGTACAAGCAGCTCGCTGTGATAGGCGGATTCGACCGGGTGATGATGACGGTCCCGGTGTTCCGGGCAGAGAAGCACAACACCACCACGCACCTGAACGAGATAACCCAGATGGATATCGAGATGGGTTTTGCAGACCACAACGATGCGATGGATGTTTTGGAGCGGGTGACTCTTCATATGCTCGGGGTCGTGAAGAAGGAACTCGGGCCCGAGATAGACAAGACGTTCGGCGAGCTCATCGTGCCGACGAAGGTCCCGCGATATTCGTATACAGAACTTGTGGACAAACTGAACGCCCACAATTTCGAGATGAAGCATGGCTGGGATTTCACGAAGGAAGCCGAGAAGAAGCTCCATGAGATACTCGGCGATGAGTTATATTTCATCTATGATTGGCCGACTGCGGTCAGGGCGTTCTATTCCATGCCGGATGAGAAGAATCCCGAGATATGCCACGCATTCGACTTGATGTACCGCGGGCTCGAAATATCGAGCGGAGCTAAAAGGATTCATGTGCCTGCGATACTCGAGGACCAGCTCCAGAAGCGCAGGTTGGATGTCCATGATTTCGAGTTCTACATCAACGCCTTCAGGATGGGCGCACCTCCGCATGCGGGGTGGAGCGTCGGCTTGGAGAGGCTTGTCATGAAGATGTGCAAGCAGGATAACATCCGCGAGTGCATGATGTTCCCCAGGGATCGGACAAGGCTGATGCCGTGAGAAAATGATTGGGATGATTAGAACCGATGCATGCGTGTTCAACCGAATCGTCATCGCTCAAGGCTCAGAAGGCCATTGCGCATGCATCAGCACCATGATTTGGAAAAGAAGGATAGATAAAACGACGGGAAACCCATAATAGGGGCAAGAGGCTGGATTTTTCGGAGCATGTAAATGATTCGAGAGAATTTTCGTCCAGGCTCCCGCGGCCCGAGTTAATCGGTGTCCGCGGGCGATGAGTGCTCCTTTGAAGATATTGTGCTCCGGAGGTGTACAGACGCCCGGAAGTGCTCAGATCGCTCCGCCCATATCCATGTCTATCTGGGGCCTTCTTGTGCGGACGTGGACCGTTGCGTTGAACTTCTTTTTGAGGAGCGTCTTTGCCGCCTTTATCCTCTCGCCATCCCGCCCTATCGCGATGCCCCTGTCCTTCTCGTCTATTATCATCATGTAGTTCTTCTCGCCCATGACATCGCGCATCTCCAGGTTGTATATCTTGATGTTGCCGAAGAAGCTTTTCAAAAATATCTCCGGATCCTCGCTGTCCCCTACCACCACGACCTTCTTGCGGAACAGCCTCTTCAGCTTCTCCACATTCGAGCCGCCTTTGCCTATTGCTTTCCCCAAGGATTCCATCCTCACAAGGAAGATGAGGGTGTTCTCGGTCGCCAGATAGTCCGATGGCATGACATGGGTTATCTTCTCGAAATTCGAGAAGAAATTCAGGTCGTCTCCGGTCAATTCAACTTCCATCAAAAAAACCTTTTATATCGCACCCTCTATTTTTTCTTCGCGAGTTCCATGATCGGAGAGGAACCTGCATCGAAGACCGATAACACGGATACCGGGAAAGGCTTCCCGCACACTGACCCGAGATCCATCGTGCTCCCTTCGAAATCCACAAGCGGGATGTCGGACGATTTGGCGTATCCGGTTATCTTGGTGCGCGTCGCATCCGGCGTGTTGCTCGCTATGACGAACAGCTTCGCCTTGCCCATTATCCCTGCCATCAGGCCGGTCCTTGCGCCGAATTCGACCTTGCCGCTCTCGACCGCGAGCCGGATGGCTGCTGCGATAGGCTGCTCCTTCTCTTTCTTGCTCTTTCGCCTTCGCACGACTTTGCGTACCTTCTTCTTCTTCGGGGCCGCTTCGCCCTCGGCCGCATCATTGGCCTCTGCTGTTTGCGCGGCTTCTTCGCCGCCAGCTTCTTCATCGTTTGGAGCTTCAGTCTTCTCTTCGATTTCTTCGTCTTCTGCCATGAGTTTCACCATTTTTCATCTGGGTTATGGAATGTCTTGTTTTGCCTTCAGCCTTTGCTTTTCTTGGCTTTCATCACAAGCCTTATCTTCCCCGTACCTACAGGGACGGTCTGGCCCACGATGATGTTCTCGGTCACGCCGATGAGCTTCTCCTCCTCGGAGAAAGCGCTCGCGTTTATCAGGTGCTTGATGGTCTCCTCGAAAGCGGCTCTCCCCAGCACGCCGACCTTCTGGCCGGAGAGTCCGTGCCTTCCGATCGATTTGACGATGCCTGCGTAGGTCATCGCATCGGAGATCAGCATGATGTGGCGGATATCGACCGAGAGCCTCTGCATCTCGAGCACATCCCGTATCTCCTTTATGATGGAGCTGCGCGCGACCTCGATGCCGTATACGCGCTCCATCTCCTTGATGTTGTTCGTGTAGACGCGGCTCGCATCCACGGCCGGGTGCTCGCTCGCGCCTACTACGTTGAATCCGCCTGCACGGATGAAGTATTCGCCGTCGCCTTTGAGGACTACTGCCCTGAAGATGCCCCGCACGCCTTTGACAAGGGTGTCCTTTATCTTCTGGGTGAGTTTGCGCACGTATTTCGCTGTGATCTTCTTCTCGACTTTCTCGGGCCCCGCCTTCTTCTTCGCGTTCGGCTTCACCTCTTTCGGCTTCTCGCGGACAGGCTTCAGGACGATCCGGTTCTCCTTGATGCTGATGTCGCCCGGGAACTGCTCGATGGCTTTGCGGAGCGCCGAGAAGGTCACGCCCTGGGCTTTGGCATCCTTCTCCTTGAAGAGGATAGAGATGTTCAGGTTCTCCAGGTTGTCCTGGACCGCCGCGACATCGGATACGAATACGCTCGCGAGGTCCTCCGCCACCTTGCCGGCTTCTGTCGGGCTCCTCGCGTACGAGCTCTTGAGGTAGATGTCGATGATCGGCTTCTTCGGCTCCTTCTTGGCATCGACTATCTCGATGAGGCGCGGCAGCCCTGTCGGCACGTGCTCGGCGACTCCGGCGTAGTGGAAGGTGCGCATCGTCATCTGCGTGCCAGGCTCTCCTATGCTCTGGGCGCATACCACTCCTACAGCTTCATACGCAGGGATTGTCACATTCGGTTTCTTAACGACCATAATCAAAGACCTCGGGAAAACATCAAAATATAACCATCTTCATACTGGCGTCCTCATCACGCCGTATCTATATCATCCTGCTTCACGACATCCATCGCGGCGGCTTTTGACGAGT
This sequence comes from uncultured Microcaldota archaeon, assembly GCA_903835325.1. GTDB lineage: Archaea > Micrarchaeota > Micrarchaeia > Anstonellales > Bilamarchaeaceae > Bilamarchaeum. The sequence continues at coordinate 5,255 of CAILMU010000200.1, forward strand.
ACATCGGGTCCTTGCCGTCCCCGCCGTAATAGAACTGTATGACGCTCATGTCCGCGTTCCGGACGGTCATGTCGTCGAATACGACGAGGTCCTGCAATGCGTTGATGAGCCTCCTCTGCATGTAGCCTGAACGGGCCGTCCTGATCGCCGTGTTGACCAGGGCTTCCCTCCCTCCCATGGACGCGTAGATGTATTCATACGGCGTCATCCCTGTGTGGAAAGAGGAATAGATGAATCCCTTC